>CAMRBT010000109.1 GCA_947040475.1 uncultured Brevinema sp. | reverse complement strand
AGATTTTTTAGATCATTAAAAAATTCTTCTGTATATTTAGTTGTAAATTCTGAGAGAGAAATTTTTTGCTCTTGAGCGGATTGTATAGTCTTGTCATCAACGTCTGTGATGTTTCTCGTGTGAATGACCTTATAGCCAGCATCTTTTAGGGTGCGAATTAATAGATCTTCGAATAAAAAAGTACGCAGATTACCAATATGAGCAAAATCATAAACGGTAGGACCACAAGAATAAATATTAATGGAATCTTTTTTAGGAAATGTTTCTATGTTTTTAGTTAAGGAATTATAAAATTTCATTTCAACCTCTTTTATTTTTATAAACTACATTATAAGGGATTTTTCGTGATTTCTCAACTATAACACTTTGTTTACTCATTAAAAAAACCACCCTAATTAAGGTGGCTTTTTATAAATGTTTTTATATACTCAGGCAATTTCAATCTTTGTTGAAAATGGGGTGATAATTTATTAAATGGAGAAGGACTAGGTGTATTAGAAATATCTAAATTCCACGAGTCAAGGCTATCATTTCTAATATACATAGCAGGGGATACCTTTGTATATTTTTTTTCTAAAATAGCAATGTCTAAAGGATATTTTTCTAATAATTGTTGCTCATACTTGTTAGGATTTGATAACAATTCTAAATAATCACGATGTTGTGGAGAACCGAGAATAACTTCTGGATTTTGATTTAAGAAACGCAAACTAGAGAGAAAAGCATTATAAGTCAAAGAGTTCCATTGGGTGTTAAAACTATAACTAACCCCTCCAGCACTACTAATGTAAGCAGGCTTTTTATTAGGGTTGTTTTTTATAATGGCTAAAGTTTTGCTATTATAAGAGTAAGAACCGTCTTGTTGATTAAAATTAGCTGGTAATTTTAAAGAAAAAACACTCCAACAAATAATAAAAATACTGATGATAGTTAATATTTTCTTGGAAAAAACATCTTTGTAATAAAATAAAAATAAAGAAGGACAAATAATTAAAAAAGGAATATAGTATATATTATAAGAAGAATGATGTAGCTCTAGTAACAATCTTGTAATAAGTGTTAATAAGGAAACAATTAAAATACTGTATAAAGATTTTGGAAGAACAAATTTTTTAGTGATTATTTGTGAAATAATATAGCCCCACGCTCCAAAAGAGAATAAAGTGATTGCAAAATTCAAAAAAGTTTGAGGATAATATCCTAAGGTAAAAAACATACCAATGATATTTTTTAAAAAAGGGATACCGAAATCTGTGCCAAATTCACCTTTAATAGTTAAAAATTCAAAATTCCAATACCACCAATCTACTAAAGCATTATTTGTTAAAAAATAAATAAAAAATGGTAATAGAGCTATAAAAAATCCTATTCCTGCAACACTACAATTAAGAAAGCAAGACTGAAAGTTTTTTTCTTGAATATAAGCAATAATGGGAATAAACAAAACTATGGTAACATAAGGGGTGCAAAATATAAAAGAGAATCCCAACAACAATCCCAAACAAAAATAATTCTTATAGTTGTATACAAAATTAGAATCAGATATTTTTAATAATAAATATAAAATGATGATGAGAGCGACTTGAGGTTGATTGATAATGTAGGAATGTTCTAAAATAGAAATATATAACAAATAAACAGTAGCCGTTACTAATGCCCATTTTTTGGAATTTGTAAGATTATTAATGATATGAAAAATAAATAAAGAACTTGTAAAATATAATAAGAATAAAAAACCATGACTCCATATGATAATATTAGAAAGATCTATGTTAAAAAAAGCGTATATTTTATAAAAAAAATAGAATAAGAATAAGAATCCTGTGTTTTTAGTGTCTACAGATTGTTGATATAAGGTATTGTTTTCTAAGGCTTGAGCCACCTTAATGTAAATCTCAAAATCGCTTATAAGTTCTGGATGAATTCCTCCAATGTTAGCGAATAAAAACCATCCAAAAATACTAAAAGTAGCAAATAATAAAATAAAATAACATTGTCTAGTCGTAATAGGAAATGAAAACATAAAACCTCTTCTGTTTTTATAAACTATATTATAAGGGTTTTTTCGTGATTTTTCAACTATAACACTTTGTTTACTTAATTAAAAAACAAAGCACAGTGGTCATTATAACCACTGTGCTTCAGTCTTTGTAGCGTCGAAGAATTTATGTTTAATATTCTCTTCTGACCACCATACGATGACGTCCCTGTTCCGTGTGACGGTATCTTATTTTTTTATATTTTTATTGAGCAGCAGCGGCACCTGCATCAGCAGCGCCTGCATCGGCAGCAACTCCATCGGCAGCAGCGTCAGCATTAGGTTGAACACGTTGTTTTGCATATTCATAATTAAGAATCTCATCATAAAGTGTTGAATTAATACGAACAGCTCTTTCTTGTTGTTGTTGTTGGATAATACCCCATGTTTCTTCGTCGTTGATATCTTGAGGAAGTGCAGCTAAATATGGAGTGTAAGAAACATTCATATTACCAAAATAACCTACAAATTCTCCACCAGCTTGATTGCCAGGTCTATAAATTGCAATTTGATCAAAACGTAATATTGGAATCTCACTAGGATAAATTCTAGTAGTTGGTTTAATATTATTAAGAGGTCTATCAGAGAAAAAAGCATTTTGATAGACAAGTCTTCTCCAACCAACATATAACAAAGAACCTAAACCAAATTCTTTAACTTCATTCTTAGCATTTATGACACGAACTCCCACAGTGAAGGGAAAATTTTTGCCATTTGCCCACATAGAGAATTCTTTAATTGCACCAACGTTGGTTACAACACCATTGTTGATGTTTGCATAAGCTCCATCACTAGTATAAGGAAGGAGAGGAAATTTTGGTTTAATCACAGCTTCACCAGCATAAGGCCATTCTGGAAACTTGATACGAACACCAAGAACAGTTCCTTGTTCTGGACTGGTAACTCTTTTACTATAAGAATCCCTTTGAGAAATCATATTTTCTCCAGAGGAATTAGTAAGAGCGACTAGCCAATTATCCAACATGAATAATTCAGACCCAAGTTGTGCAATGGCTTGTCCATTTACAGCTTCTGTTTGATTTTCTGGATTTGGATATACTTCTTGAATTTGTTCTTCAAAAGTGTTGAAATCAATAAAAATATGATCAACCAATCCTTGTGCAAATATATTTGCCGGTATAATAAAACTCATTAAAATTAATAATTTATGTTTCATGAGATTCTCCTTAATTTACGCTATTTTTTATAAGACTTACAAACTTTTCGGAAATTCTGGGAAAACTTTAACGATTTAGCAGAAAAAATAAAATTATTTAAAAAGAAAAGTAAGTAAAAAGAGAGGATTAGAATTTTTTGATATCGTTCGCTTTAGGTGTAGTCAGAAAGAAGTGAATAATAGTTAGTAATGTGATACTTAAAAATAAAACAGTACTTAGTACTCCTGTTTCTAAAGAAATTCTAACACTATCTCTTAATGATGGGGCATTAAGACCAAATTTTGTGATGGCATCGATGATATATTTTTGAGCAGGAACAACAGCAAAAAAACAAATAAGCCAAGAAATAATCCCTGTAATAACAGAAAAAACAAGAGCAAAAAATCCAGATATTAGAGCGGTCTTATCTTTAACAGCCCAAATTCTATATAATAGCACTCTTTGTCTGATTTGTTCAAAAAGAAGCCGAATATTGTAATATAGTAAAAAAATAAAAGCAATAAGAATACTAAATCCAAAAATAATAGTTGTGTATTTAACACGAATAAAAATACCTTGTTGAAAACTCTCTGCTTTTGCAGAAGTGAGTACAAATCCAAGATCTTGCATTCTATTTGCTGAATCTCTAGCTTGAGATTTGGTGAGTCCGGGAACTGTTTCTATAAGAATATAATCGTAATTAGGTTTAAGGTTTAGAGATTCAAGAATAGCATATATTTTTTGGGCGGGAACGCTAACAATAGTACCAAATTCATCAGCATCAAAACCAGAAATAACAGCATTGATTTTATTGTCATTAATAGAAAGACTAGCACCAGGCAATCCTAAAAAAGACTGTTCTGATAAGGTTGGCCAAGAACGTTGGGGAGCGAGATTGTTATACAAAGTAATCGCTTGTTGGGGGAGAAGGACAGGAATAGAAGATAAATCGGCAGAATCCCAAGATGCTTTGTGCTTGTTTTCAGCTTTTTTTTGACCTAATCTTTTTGGTATTCCATGTGTTTGAATAGGATAAGAAGCCGAAAATCCAAAATAATTAATACTTCCGACAATCTCATTGGTTGGAGTGAGATAAGGATCTACGAAAGCAACACCCTCAACATTTTGTAATACGGTGATAATTTCATCTGTTAATAATTTTTCTTCACTATTTAATACTCTATAAGTGTAAGTATCAGATACTTGTTGAGTACCTTCTTGAAGATAGAAATTAGCAACCTGAATCAACGACAGACCAACCCCAAAAATACCAGAAACAAAACCAAAAATAAGAGACCATAATAATAAGCGGAGGAATAACTTGGTAGAAAAATTCACAGAATACCTACTTTAAAATATATTATTTAAAAATATTAGTTGAGAAAACTATTTAGTTCTAGTAATTTGTGCACCTAATTGTTTTAGTTTTTCTTCAAATTTGTCATAACCTCTATCGATATGATAAATACGTAATACTTCACTAGTGCCTTTTGTTGCCAATGCCGCTAATACTAAGGCTGCACCACCTCTAAGATCTGAGCCCATGACAGAAGTACTAGAAAGTTCTTTAATACCGATGATTTTTGCAATACCATTATCTACGGTAATGTTTGCACCCATGCGATTCAGTTCAGCGGCATGCATAAAACGATCAGGATAGATCGTTTCTGTGATGATACTTTTCCCTTCGGCAAGGCTTAGATATGCTACAAATTGTGATTGTAAATCTGTTGGAAATAAAGGGTGTGGTAAAGTCGTGAAATCAACTGCTTTTTTTGAAGTTCCAGCTTTTACAAAAAGAGTTTTTTCATCAATAATATCAATAGAAATCCCAGCTTCTCTGAACAAACGAATTGCTTCTTCTAAGTGTTCTGGAACACAATTATTAATAGTGATTTCTCCACCAGTAATAGCTGCTGCAATAATAAATGTGCCTGTTTCGATTCTATCAGCAACGACAGCATGTTCTGCTCCGTTTAATGTGGATA
>CAMRBT010000108.1 GCA_947040475.1 uncultured Brevinema sp. | reverse complement strand
ATACTTGTAAAAAATTAAAAAATTAGTTATAATATCCTAATATATAAAATTATATCGATAAAGAGGAAAATATTATGATTCGTACCCGTTTTGCCCCATCACCTACAGGACACCTACATGTTGGGAATGTTCGTTCAGCTTTTTTTGCATGGCTTTTTGCTCGTAGTCAACAAGGTAAATTTATTATTCGTATCGAGGATACAGATCAAGAACGCTCAAAACCAGAATTTACAGATTTATTACTCAATGATATGGAATGGCTAGGATTGGATTGGGACGAAGGTCCTAGAGTAGGCGGGGATTACGGTCCTTATCTTCAGACAGAGCGTGGGGATACCTATGCTATTTATACCCAAAAACTTCTAGAATCAGGGCATGCTTTTAAGTGTTATTGTTCTGCAGAAGAATTGACAGCAGAGCGTGAATTGGCAGAAGCTGAATCTCGTCCTCCTCATTATAGTGGGCGTTGTCGTTCCTTGACGGAAGAACAACAAAAAGCTCTCGAAGCAGAAGGGCGTGAGCCTGTGATTCGTTTCAAAGTCTACGAAGAAGATACACTACTAAAAGATATGATTAAAGGGGACGTCGTTTTCCCTAAGGGAATGGTGGGCGATTTTGTTATTGTTCGTGCTAATGGTATCCCTGTATATAATTACGCCGTTGTGATTGATGATCTCACGATGAAGATCACGCATGTGCTTCGTGCTGATGAACATCTTTCTAATACTGTCCGCCAACAAATGATCTACAAAGCCCTAAACGAACCAGAACCGAGATTTGGACATATGGCACTAGTTTTGGGAGAAGATAGACAAAAACTTTCCAAACGTCATGGAGCTACTAGCATAGAGGAATTTCGTCGTTTAGGTTACTTACCAGAGGCTCTTTGTAATGCTTTAGTGTTATTGGGTTGGTCTAGCCCTACAGCTGAAGAGATCATGCCTATTAGCACAATGATAGAGCAATTTGATATTAATAGAGTTTCTGCATCACCTAGTGTTTTTGATTTCAAACGTTTAAATTGGATTTCAAAGCATTATATTGCCGATACTGATTTAGATCGTATTGTAGATCTTTGTACTCCTTATTTATTAGAAAAATCTTACGACCTAAGCGACAAAACTTATCTCAAATCAGTTATAGCAGTTGTGCGTGGTAATTGTGAGCATTTATCACAAGTTACCGATTATGTCGATTATTTCTTTACTGAAGATTACATAGTAGACACAGAAATCAAAGAATTACTAGCTACAGAAGAAGCTCAACAAGTCGTGGCATCTTTCAAAAAAGCATTAGAAGCAGAAACAAGAGTAATCGATAAAGAAGTTTACAAAGACCTAACAACAATCGTAAAAGAAGAAACAGGTTTAGGTGGCAAAAAATTGTTTATGCCTATACGTGGAGCCCTCACAGGTAAAGCACACGGGCCAGAAATGTTTTTGGTATTACCAATTTTAGGTAAGGATAGAGCTGTAAAGCGATTATCTTTATTAGGATAATAGGAGAGAAAGATGTTTGATATTTTAACATGTATATTATTATTAGGAATCATGGTGGTGTTATTTGAAATTGGTAAAACGATATCTTACCATTCGCACCTAATACAAAAATTCATAATGGCAAGAACTTATTCTTTAAAAACCATTATAGAATATATTACTCTAAAGTTAAAGCAATTTTTACGTTTTCTTAGAAGATTATTTTCTTCCCAAAAAGATGGAAAATCAGCAATGATATCTCAAGAATTACTACAAATCACTCAACAACTAGAAATCATTGAATTAGAGGCTTAATACGTGGGAATACTATACGAAAAATCGCTAGCCTTACAACAATTGTTTCAACAAGATAGGGGGTATCTTTGATCTCGATAAAGATATAGCTCATTTAAAGACCCTTAAAAAACAAATAGAAGATCCTTCTGTATGGAATGATCATCAACAAATGACAAAACTTAATTTAGAGATTTCTCAATTAGACAAGTATTTAGCACCATGGCTTTCCTTAGAAAAAGCTATTAATGATCTGGTAGAGTATGTTGCATTGTCAGAAGAAGAAAACGATGAAATGTCACTTGCTCAATTAACAAAAGAATACGAAAAACAATGTACTATACTAGATGAGTTGGAAGTGTGTATTCTCTTGAATGAAGAAACAGATCATTGTAATGCTTACCTTAATCTTCATCCAGGTGCAGGGGGAGTAGAATCTCAAGATTGGGCAGAAATGCTCTTAAGAATGTATCAGCGGTGGGCACAAAAAAAAGGATTTGAAACAGAAATAGTTTCCTTAGAGGCAGGAGATGGGGCAGGCATCAGAGATGCTACGCTACTAGTCAAAGGCAAATATGCTTTTGGCTATCTTACCGCCGAAAATGGAATTCATCGCTTGGTGCGTCTCTCACCTTTTAATGCTCAAAATAAAAGACAAACATCATTTTGTGGGATTAGTGTATCTCCAGAAATTGACAACACTATAGAAATTGTCATGGAAGACAAAGATCTTCGTATAGATACTTTTAGAGCTAGTGGTGCTGGTGGACAGCATGTGAATAAGGTTTCTTCAGCAGTTCGTATTACTCATATCCCTACAGGATTGGCAGTGAGTTGTCAAAGTGAACGCTCTCAAATCAACAACAAAGATACAGCGATGAAGATGTTACAATCCAAATTATATGAATTAGAAAAACAAAAAAAAGATCAAGAGTCTCAAGAAAAATCATTAGACAGAAAATCTGTAGAATGGGGCAATCAGATCCGTTCTTATACTTTTCAGCCATCGACTATTGTTAAAGATCATAGAACGAATGTCGAAAAGGGAAATGCTCAAGCTGTGATGGATGGGGACATAGATGAATTTATTATCGCTTGGCTAAAGACTTTTAAAACAGTAAAAAAATAATATTAATAATATACATAAAGATAATACAAAAGAGGTTGAGATGAAAGCTTTTATTTTTGCAGCTGGCTACGGAACAAGAAATTTACCAATGACCAAAACAATGCCAAAAGAGATGTTTCCTGTTTTTGATAAAACAGCAATAGATTTTATTTTGGATGAATGTGAAGAAGTTGGAATTACTGATTTAGTAATCCTTACCAGTAGAAGAAAAAAAGCTCTTGAAGATTACTTTGATAGAGATCCAGAACTAGAAACATTACTATCTAATGCTAACAAAACAGAAGAATTAGCATTAATACAAAGAGCTACTAAATTTAATGTGACTTTTATTCGTCAACAAGAGATGAAAGGTACGGGACATGCTTTATTAACAGCAAAAGCCTTGCTAAAAGATGAAGCTTTTGCAGCGTTTTTTCCCGATGATATTGTTTTGAATGATGTCGGTGGTATTAAGCAACTATTAGAAGTATATAATAAAACAAAATGTTCTGTTTTGGGTGCTAGAGAAGAATTAGAAAATCCTTCTGCTTATGGAGTGATAGAGTACAAAGAAAAAAATAATCTTTCTTATATTACTCGTATTTTAGAAAAACCAAAAGCTGGAGAAACAGATTCTAACTTAGTATCTGTGGGTCGATTTATTTATACTCCTGAATTTTTGGAAGAATTAGAAAAAGACTATAAAAACCACAAAACTGGCGAATTTTATCCTATGGGTGCGATGATGAGCTTTGCTAAGCAAGATAAAATCTTGGTAAAAAAACTAGAGGGTAATATCCTCGATATAGGCAATCACAATGCCTATTTAAATACTTTTTTGGAGTATGCTGATTCTACGCCTGAAGGCAGAAAAATTATTAATAAATTCATGGAAAATAGAAAATAATGCTTATTATCAAAAGAGCCAACAAATCGGATGAAGAAGCTATCTTAGCACTGGGAGAAAATTTTGAATTAACTCCCTACAGAATTGATAAAAAATTTGGGAATCTTACAGATGTTAAGGTTCCTTTATTAGTAAAAGCTCAATTTTCCAATCCAAAAATACAGATCTTAGTAGCCTATATTAATAAAAAAGTAGTGGGATTTATTTCTTTTATTATAGAAAAAGAGCTTACTGCTTATATTTCTGAAACAGGTGATTCCTATGCGTCTATCTTGTTTTTATCAGTAGATAAAGAATATAGAAAACAAGGAATAGGGACGGAATTATTAAAAAAATGTTTTCAAAAATTAAAGGAAGAAGAGATTGCTATCGTAAGAGTAGGGACTGATTTTGGGAATGATAATGCTTTATCTTTATACCAAAAAATGGGTTTTAACGTAGTCTTGAATTGGAACATTTATCGTATCTACAAGGATGAAAAACAGGAAATTACTCAAGAATTAAATTTTAAAAATAGTGATCTTCCCTTACAAGAATTCCCTATAGATATTTTATTAAAAAGAGCTGTGCCTTGGTTTTATGAGCCAAAGATATCTCAAGATTTATTACACAAATTCCTCGTTGAAAAATTAATAGAGCAAATTCTCAAAGACAATATTCAATGGATAAAACGTAAAGTAGATAATTCCACATTATCTTTGACGATAAAAAGAGACAAAACGAGAGAAAAATATTATAAAATTAAAGGTAGCTTGTGGACGATAAATGATCTCTATGAAAGCGAACAGAGAGGACAATACTTGCCAGAATTTATCAAAACCACGATTCATAGTTTACCCAATTTTGCGATGGCAGAATGTTGGGTATGTTCTCAAGACAAGGAAACTCAAAAAATATTATTAGACGCAGGAATGAAATTAGTATATGGTGGGATTTCTTTGAGAAGGGAATTATAATATTATTTTTCACGTAATTATCTACAATTGGGCTGTATCATAAAACAGTGTGCAGGATTTAACAATAAATTTATACCAATTTTATATTGATAGATATTATTCGCTTAACATACTGTGTTTTCATAAATTAACAAATTTTTATGAGCTCTTTAACGGATAATCCCGTTTTTTTATTCCTATAAAGGATAAGATTCTTTCCATCTCTCCATTATTTCTATAAGAATAAAACTTTTTTGTCCCATTACTATCTAAGGAACAATGAGTACAATAATTACTGGGGCGTATATTTTGACTAGGAATGCCCAGCTCTAATAAATCATTTATAAGGATATCTTCCATAGGTAGGTATCCTTTTTCTGTAGGACAAGAAATATTAAATTCTTTTAGAATATCAGCTCCTACTTCATAGCAAGACTTACAGATATGAGGCCCTATTTGTATTTGAAGATTTGTAAGAGAAATATGAAAATCTTCTGTCATTTTTTGTAT
>CAMRBT010000107.1 GCA_947040475.1 uncultured Brevinema sp. | reverse complement strand
CATCATCCCTATAATCTTTTTGTGCTATTTGTTTTAAACTTACTAAGAAAGGGGTGATTTTATCAATAGGAATATTGTTTTGTAAGACAATATTTAATTCACCATGCAGGGGTTTTGTATTTTCTTTGAGAAGACAAATATCAAGGATCTCATAAGAGCGTTGTTGATTTTTACGCTCAGAAATAAAAGCCTTGAGAAAAACAAAACAACCTTCTGTCAAAATACTCTCTACAAAACCCAGTTTCTCACCAAATACAAAAAACGAAATACTATCATTTTCTGTATTTAAAGTGAATTTCCCCCACGATCTATGTTTGTTGTTGGGAATGATTTGCATATAAATATCTGTCACATAACCCATTATAGAAATATTGGTATTTAGTGGCAGTATATCTTGCAATGATTCCGTATAAGTACTCAAATTTCCTATTTGTTTGGTTAAAACAGCAAATAATTTTTTTGTTAAATAAAATCCAAAAATCTTGATCTCATTTGCAAAATCTTCTTCAAAAGTTAAAGGAACAATATGAGCCGTTTGAATATTTTTTGCACTAGCGAGCATTTCTTCTGAACTGAACAAATTAAAAGCAGTTTCTTCTTTTTTTTCAAATTTACTATAAAGAATAGATAAATTATCCAAATCAAGATAAATAGCCTTTTGTAGCATGAGTTGATCTGGATCGAAGAAAGAATCAAAAGCACCAGCTTTGATTAATATTTCTGTCACTGCTTTACGGATTTCGTGATTATCGATAGTGCGTTCAATAAAATCTTCTATAGATAAATAATCGCCACCCCATTGTCTTTCTCTGATTATTTCTTTGCTTGCTTGTTCTCCAAGCCCTTTAATAGCACCGAATCCATAACGAATTCCGACTTTTTCTTGCGTGTTTTCTTCAGAAGTTTCTACTTTAAAATCAAAATAACTTTGATTGATGTCAGGCATAAGAATAGGAATATCTAGTTTTTTTGTTTCTGTAATATAATTTGAGAGATCTTCATGACGTCCCATATTTGAACTCATTAAAGATGCCATAAATTCAGCTGGATAATGGATTTTGAGCCAAGCAATTTGGTAGGCTAAAATAGAATAAGCAGCAGCATGAGATTTGTTAAAGGCGTAATTAGAAAAAGGAATCAATAATTCAAATAATTTTTCTGCTAATTTGGCTTCATATCCTTGATCAACAGCACCCTGTACCCATTTTGGACGAATAGTTTCTAGTTCAGCAGGCTGTTTCTTTGCCATGATACGGCGAACAATATCAGCTTCTCCTAAAGAAAATCCTGATAATACTTGTGCAATTTGCATAACTTGTTCTTGATAAACAATAATTCCATAGGTGGTTTTTAGAATAGGTTCGAGATTTTCATGAAAACAATCGATCTCTTCTTTTCCAAGCTTTCTATCAATAAAACTAGGAATACTGTCCATAGGACCTGGTCTATATAGAGCATTCATCGCGATCAGATCTTCTATAGAGCTTGGTTGTAATTGTTTGATATAGTTTGTCATGCCCTTCGATTCAAATTGGAACACACCAGCAGTAAATCCTTGGGTAAACATGGTGAACACCTTTTCATCAGTAAGAGATATTTTATCTAAATCTATCCAAATTTGATGATTTTCATAAATTTTATGAATACACTCTCTAATGATAGATAAATTAGATAAACCCAAAATATCCATTTTTAAGAGCCCATTTTCTTCAAGATATTTGCCTTCGAAGGCTGTAGTGATAGTGTTGGAGCGATCTTTTACGAGAGGGATAATAGTGTTTAGCGTATTACCAGCGACAATCAATGCCGAAGCATGAGTTCCTAAGTTTCGTATACGATTGGATAATTTAATAGAATAATCAATCCATTTTTTTTCTTTGACAGAACCTTCTGTTAAAATATTTTTGATGTCAGCAATTTTTTCAGCTTGTTTCCCCAAATCTTCGTTTGCATCTACTAAATTTGTAATTTGATTGACACGAGGAAGGGGTATTTCTAATACACGCCCTACGTCTTTAAGCACAGCTTTTGCTTTGTTATAGCCAAAGGTGATCACATCCGCTGTTTTTTCTGCACCATAGTGGGTTCTGAGATATTGTTTTACCTCATCACGCCTGTCGTCTTCAAAGTCAATATCGATATCGGGCATAGATATACGCTCAGGATTGAGGAAACGCTCAAAGAGAAGATCATATTTAAGTGGATCGACATTGGTAATATCAATCGCATAACTTAATAATGCTCCCGCAGCAGAACCACGACCAGGACCTACAAGGATCCCATTTTTTTTAGCATATTGAACAAAATCACTAACAACTAGGAAATAGTTGGGGAATCCCATGCTACAAACGGTATCCAATTCCCAGTTTAAACGCTTTTCATATTCAGGAGGAAGATTTCCATCAAATTTTTGAGTTAATTCTTTAAAACTTTTTTCACGTAAAAATTCTCCAGCTGTCATATCTTTTGGGATAGGATATACTGGACTTTGATCTTCGACTTTTGGAAACTCCACATTACAAGATTCTGCAATTTTTAAAGTGTTGCTAATAGCTTCGGGGATTTCTTTGAACATTTCTATCATTTCTTCTGTTGATTTGAAATAAGCAACGCCTTGAGCTTTTACATTATCTGATAAAAAGTCTTTCTCACGAATACAAGAGGCAATTTCTAGAAGAATATTATCTTCAGGATTTATATATAAAATAGGATTGGTTGCGATAAGAGGAACGTTATTTTCTTGAGCAAAATTAATCAGAATTTGATTAGCGATTTTATCATCACTAAGACCTCTGTCTTGAATTTCTATATAGAAATTATCTGCACCAAATATTTCTTGATAAGATTGGCAAGCTTCTTGAAGTTTTTCTGTTTTTTTTGTAAAAGCACAGTGCCATAATTCTCCAGTATGATCAGAAGAAAGGGCGATAATATCTGAAGCATAGCGTTTTAATAAAGTTTTATCCACACAAAATCTACCAAAACTTCCATCATCGTAACCGAGGGATACGATTTTTAAGATGTTTTGATAACCAGTAAAATTTTTAGCGAGTAAGATGAGGGTATATTTTGCAATAAAAGGATCTTCTTTTCGTTGAGAGGAAAAACGGGAGCTATCCATAACGTCTATCTTCACGCCAAAAATAGGCTTGATGTTTTCTTTTTTACACGTTTTAGAAAATTCAGGAACAGCAAACATATTATTATAATCAGTAAGAGCTAAATAACTTTGTTGGTGTTCTTTAGTTTTATAGACAAGTTCGGAGATTGTTGGAATAGCACGCAGTATGGAATAATGAGAATGGACATGTAAATTAACAAAACCGCTCATAGCACCTCTTTTAAGACTTAAGCTTAGGATTTAAGATTTTAAGATTACTAAAAAGGGAAGACTAAGCCTTCCCTTTTTTGTAATATTTGTAAAATGGATATTATTATCTTGAATAGTATTCGATGATAAGAGGAATATCTCCAATTGTTGGCACTTCTGCACGAGTTGGAAAATAAACAAATTTTCCAGAGATTTTAGTAGTATCTCTTTCGATATAAGCAGGAATGACGATAGAACCATCACTTACAGCTTCATTGAAAACAATTTTGTTTTTTGATTTTTCTTTGATAGATACTACGTCTGTTAAACGTAAACGGTAAGAAGGAATATCAACTTTTTTACCATTAACTTCAAAGTGACCATGGTTTACCGCTTGACGAGCAGCATAAATAGTAGGAGCAAATCCAGCACGGTATACGAAAGCGTCTAAACGACGTTCAAGAAGTTGTGCTAAAAGCTCAACTGTATTCCCTTCTAAACGGGAAGCCTCTTTATAATTGTCTCTCATTTGTTTTTCTGAGATATTATATTGAGCACGCACTTTTTGTTTTTCTAGTAATTGTGTTTTATAAACAGACATTTTACCACGGAATTTTTTGGTTGCACCAGCTTGGCCAGGACCATAGGTCTTTTTTTCCATAACTTTTGCAGCTTTTTTTGTAATTGCTATCCCTAAATAACGGGATATTCTTACCTTAGGTCCATTTTTTCGCATGAAGATTCTCCTAAGAAAATTTATTTTATTTTATTTTCTATTTTTCTATATTCTTTTGTGCAGCCATACAAAAAGAATATTAGAATATGTTTTATATTATACGTTATAATAAGGATTTTTGCAATCCCTATTTGATGTTTTTTTATTTTATAATGAATAAAATTTAATAAATAGAGTTTATTTTTATTTTTTTATCAGATTGTATATTTTTTTGAGAATAGGGTAGAGTTTTAATTTTTTAGAGATTACAACAACAATTTTTTTAATTTTTTGTTTTTTTGACAATTGCCCAAATAGATACCATTTATCATACTGTATGTTTTGCTTTTCCTGAGAAATGTGTTGTAGTTGTGATAAAAACATAATACTATTTTCATTTATTTGTTCTGTAATGAGAATATAAAACATAACAAGGTTTTGTTGAAGTTCATTTGTAGTGGGTTGTAGCAAATCTAAAACGTTTTTTATTTCTTGTAAATATTTAACAGTATTTTTATTTGAAAAATTTTTATAAGAAGATATATAACTTGTTAGGAGTGTTATAAGAACAATTCGATAGGTTTCTAATAAATTATTTTGTTTTAAAAAAGTGTAAATATTCACCAAAATTTGAGGTAGATCTAATCTAGAAGTGGCGTTTGACATAATAGAATTGGATCTTTGCCTATAATGATAAAACATAGTGTTATTAGCAATAGCGGAAGGTTCTACTATTGCTATGTATTTGAACCAAAATTCTTCATCTTCATGTTTTAAATGTTCTGGAAAAGTTAGACTGTTATCAATAATATCGGAAGATTTGAAAATCTTATTCCACGCTGTGGGACTAGATATATCATAAAAGTTTTGATAATTTAAGGTAGTTAAAGCGTCAATATTACTGTCAAAATAAGGATCATGAGTTTCTTTTTTGGTAATATCATCAAAATTAATAGCACTAAAAACACCTAAATTAGCTTGATGTTTTTCTATAAGAGAGAGCATAACTTTATAAGTATTTAAATCGATATAATCATCACTATCAACAAAAGTAATCCACTCCCCTGTGGCATTAGTAATACCAGTATTACGGGCACCACCCAGTCCAAGATTTTTATCATGTTTGATATATTTGATACGAGGATCTTTAGACATATACTCAAGAATAATAGCTTCAGAATTATCAGGAGAACAATCGTTAACAATAATA
>CAMRBT010000106.1 GCA_947040475.1 uncultured Brevinema sp. | reverse complement strand
GTCTATAATTTGCTAAAAACGATTGTTTGACTTTATAATGTATAATAAACTAGATACTTTGAGGAGGGGACTCGTGAAAATAGGCACAGCATCGTTGCATCAAACAACTTTACAAATGAATCAACTAGATCCAAGACATATCAACAAAACTCAACCAAAAGCTGTAACAGGCGACGTTGAACAAAGTTTTGCTGAAGTGTTTTTTAATGTTGTTAATAATATTAATGCAGACCAAACAAACGCTGATCAATTACAACAGGCTGCTATTATAGCACCAGATTCTGTGAATGTCGCAGATATTTTGATTGCTACAGAAAAAGCTCGTTTGTCCGTAGGAATGCTAAAATCAGTAACAGAAAGAGCTTCAAGAGCTTATAGTGAGATCATGAACATTCGTTAATAACAGCCGTTAATAACAAATAAATATTATTGAGTATATATTACAAAGTGGATAGGGCTTAATTGTGTTTAGTCGTCTCTAATTGGGGACGGCTATACGATGAGTTTGAAAGAGAAAGAGTTTTCTCTATTCTTATTATCGGAATATTCTTGTAGTATATTAGTGATTATAGATAAAAAATATAATAAATAGAGGGACTAATGCCGAATTGGAATGAATTATTTTCAAAGATTAAAGAAAAATTTTCAAAACTTCCTACCCAATATAAAATGTTGATGGCTGGTAGTTTACTACTTGTGATTTTAGGTGGCTTTTTTATAGTCTTTTTATCAACTAAAGTAGGGAATGCAGCATTATTATATAAATCACCATTATCACCTGAAGATTATGCTAGGGTGACAATAGCTTTACAAGATCAACAAGTAACATTTGATACCAAAGAAGATCAATATATCTTGGTCAAAGATCCCGAAACTGCTAAAAATATCCGTATGACTTTAGGGCAATCTGGTATTATTCCTCAGAATGTGCGTGGTTGGGAACTATTTGATGTACAACGTTTTACCACTACAGACTTCGAAAGAGATATCAATCTTCGTCGTGCTATTATTGGTGAAATGACAAAACATATCAAGACTTTAGGTGACATAGAAGATGTCAGTATACAAGTTTCTTTTCCTGATAAAAAATTATATTCTGATTCTCAAGTGCCTGTTACTGCTTCTATTGTTATTACTCCCGCACCTTATTCTGATATTGCTAGTAATAAATCTAAAATTCAAGGTATTGTTAATTTAGTTGCTTATGGTATTCCAGAATTAAAAACAGACGATGTCGTTGTCGTTGATAATAAAGGTAATATGTTATCAGATATGCTTGTCCCTAATGATGGTGATGAACAAGTCCGAATAGCAAGAGAACAGTTACGTATTATGGAAAGAGAGAGAGCTCGTTATACTGCTCGTGTGGTGGATGCTTTGAGTATATCTTTGCCAAGAGATAGATATTTAGTATCTGCTGATATAGAATTTGATTGGAACACAAGAACCTCTACTAAAAAAGAATTAATTCCAACAGTGCTAACTCCTGACAATCCAGCTACTCCTTATGATGATAGTAAAACTGTTCTAGAAGTGCTTGTCAGTGAAGACAAAGTAGAAGAAAATTATAGAGGGCCTTCCTATATCCCTGAAGGACCTGCTGGAGTAGATGATAATGTCCCTCCAGGATTAAAAGATAAAATCGATAGATTTAATCAATACGAAAAAAATCAAACAACAAGAAATATTACTACAGGAACTCAAGAATCTTTAGAAACAAAAGCACCTTACCTTATTAAAAGAGTTAGTGTGTCTGTAGCTATTGATGGCACATGGGCAGTTAAAAGAACTGATACAGGTGCAGAAATTATTTCTAATGGAAGTATTCTAAGAGATTACACCCCTGTAGATAGTAATGAATTACGCTCTTATCAAGAATTAGTACAAGGTTCAGTAGGTTTTAATGCAGCTCGCTTAGATCAAGTGGTTGTTAGAGCTTTAAAATTTGATAGAACTGCTCAATTTGCTTTAGAAGATGGTGTTGTTCGTCGTAGAATGTTAATTCATAGAGTTATTCTTATGTCTATGATTAGTTTGGCTGGCTTGATTCTCTTAATTATTTTATATAGAATATTATCAACGCACATGGAAATTAGACGTAGAAAAAAAGAAGAAGAAAGATTAAGACAACAGGCTCTTATGCGTGAAACAGCTCTTAGACAAGCTGAAGCAGAACAAGCTGGAATGGAATTATCCATGGAAGAAAGAGCTTCTAATGAGCTTCTCGAAAGTGTTATTAATGCCGTTCGTGAACATCCACAGGATACAGCAAGGTTGTTAAGAACATGGCTCGTAGAAGAACGAGTATAGTAAAAGCTAATAATATAATACATAGTGGAGATAGGGATGGGTGACAAAGCAATTGCCGAAAAAGGTGGGCGTGGTGGTAGTAAAAAGAAAGTCCTTACTGGAAAAGAAAAAGCAGCAATTTTTCTTATCAGTATAGGTTCTGAAGTTTCCTCTGAAGTTTTAAAACATCTAAAAGAAGACGAAATTGAAGAAATATCTTTTGAATTAGCTAGAGCAAATCATATAACTTCGGATGTTAGAGATGAAGTGTTGATGGAATTTCAAGAACTAATGATGGCTCAAGACTTTATCATGAGTGGTGGTGTAGACTATGCTCGTGAAGTTTTAGAAAAAGCTTTAGGTACACAACGTGCTGTGGACATTATTAATAGATTGACTTCTTCCTTGCAAACAAAACCTTTTGACTTTATTAGAAAAACAGACCCTGCCCATTTGATAAACTTTATCCAAAATGAGCATCCTCAAACAATTGCTCTTATTTTATCTTACTTAGATCCAGGTAAAGCAGCTTTGATTTTGGCAGCCTTAAATACAGAATTACAAGCCGATATTATGACACGTATTGCTACTATGGATAGAACATCTCCTGAAATTCTTCGTGAAGTTGAAAGGGTTCTAGAGCGTAAATTATCCACACTCAGTAGTGAAGACTTTACATCTGCCGGTGGTATTGATGCCGTTGTTGCCATTATTAATAATGCTGATAGAACAACAGAACGTAATATTATTGAGACTTTGGAAGAGGATGATCCAGAATTGGCAGAAGAAATCAAAAAGAAAATGTTTGTCTTCGAAGACATCATTACTCTTGATGATAAAAGTATCCAAAAAGTTATGCGTAATGTTGATAACAATGATCTTTCCAAAGCTCTTAAATCAGTTGATGCTGAGGTGCAAGATAAAATATTTAGAAACATGTCAAAACGTGCTGCTCAAATGCTTAAAGATGATATGGAATTCATGGGACCAGTTCGTCTCAAAGAAGTTGAAGAAACACAACAAAAAATTGTTTCTATTATTAGAAAATTAGAAGAACAAGGTGAAATTATCGTATCCCGTGGTGGTGATGATGATCTTGTTGTATAAAAACAATATAATAACACTATAAAAAACCTATATACTAGTTGGAGTATTTCGTGTCACAAAAATTTTTTGACCCTCATGCAAGAATTCTACATGATGGTCAGTATGAAATAAGAAAAACATCAATAGAAGTACCTATTAAAGAATTTGACGCAGATAATGTTCTAGAAAGAAGTGTCCAAGAAAGAATTGATGCAATGCGTTCTGAAATTGCAGAATTAGAAGATCAAATCAGAGAAAAAAGACGTATTAGCCAAAATAAAGCAGATAAAATTCTTGAACAAGTTCAAGATGAAGCTAAAAAAGTACTGGAAGAAGCAGAACAACATGCTTTTAATAGAGTGCAAAAATCAGTACAAGAAAAAGAACTAGTACTTCAACAAGCTTCTCAAGAAGTGGAAATGATCAAATCTAAAGCTTCTCATGAAGCTAGTAAAATGAAAGAAGAGGCCAATAGAGAATCTATTGACATTAAAGATACTGCTCAAAAAGATGGTTATGATGCTGGTATTCAACAAGGGATAGCAACCAGTCAAAAAGATGTTGATTTTGCAATAGAGCGATTGCATAGTATCGTTGCTGAAACAGCTAGAGAAAGAGAAAGAATTCTCGTTCATAGTGAAACTCAAGTAATCAATCTTGTCGTAACGATGGTTAAAAAAGTCGTTAAAAAACTAACGGCAGAACATCAAGACGTTGTTATCGAAAATGTACGATCTGCCCTTGAATTACTAAGAGGAGCAATGACTATCTTTATACGTGTGTCTCCTTTAGATTTTAATTATGTAAGTTCTTTTAAAGAAGAATTTGTTAGAAAAATAGAAAGAAGAGCCGATTTAAAATTTATTGAAGATCCAACTGTAGAGCCTGGTGGAGTTTATATAGAAACAGATACAGGTGATGTTGATGTTACTATACGTTCACAACTAGAAGAATTAGAAAATCAAATGCGTTTTTATATGCCTGTTAAAGTTAAATCTCCAGAAATAAAAAGACGAGAACAAGAAAACGCCGAAAATTTATTAAAAGAGCAAGAAGAAAAAGTCCAGCAAGAAGAAAGAGAACACTTACCAAAGACGGATTTTGCACAAAGAGAAGAATATAATTCTAAAACAGCAGTAAATCCAGAAGCAACAAACACTGATAAGCCTAAAGATTCTACTAATAAAGAATCTTCTGCTACGAAAGTCAAAGAGCCTACTAATGTAGATTCTTCAGAGACTATAAATCCTACTGATGATATAATAGATGCTGAAGTTGTAGATTCTTATAAAGAAAATTCAGAAGAAACAGCACCTCAAGAACCACACGATGATATTACTATTTAGTAAAGAGAGAATTTAAATGAATGATGTTTTTGTAAAGTATCAAAATGCTGTCGAAAGAACTTCTGTTATCAAAACCTATGGTAAATTAGAAAGTCTTAATGGACTCTTAATTGAAAGTATAGGTCCTCTAGGTTCTATTGGCGATCTTTGCTATATCTATACGCACTCAGAAGAAATTGTCAAAGCAGAAATCGTTGGTTTCAAAAATGGAAAAACACTCCTTATGCCTTTAGGTCATTTGCAAGGTGTTTCTCCAGGAATGAAAATAGAAAACACGATGAACCCTTTACAGATATCTGTGGGCGATTCTTTATTAGGTAGAGTAATATCTGGTACAGGCGAACCTATAGATAAATTAGGTCCTATACAAACCACAGAAAAAAGCAGTATTGACAGAACTCCACCAGATCCATATTTGAGACAAAGAATTACCGATGTTATTTCGACAGGTGTAAGAGCTATTGACGGAGTTATCACAGTAGGACAAGGACAAAGATTAGGTATTTTTTCAGGAAGTGGCGTGGGTAAATCTACCTTAATGGGTATGATTGC
>CAMRBT010000105.1 GCA_947040475.1 uncultured Brevinema sp. | reverse complement strand
TATGATAGAATATCAGGATTGAGACTAGAAGAAATAGAAAAATTATCTCAGCTTCGTCCTCATACCCTTGGACAAATATCTCGTATTCCTGGTATCAGACCTGCTGCTATTCATATTATTTCTCTTATACTAAAATTTAAGGGAGAAAAAGGAATGAATGAAAATGCTATCAATGCTCCTACTTGGGGGCACAGCTCTAGTGAATATCAAAAAGACTTAAAAACAGATCAAGACCCAGAAAACAAATCCTAAACAAAAAAAGACCATCTTTAAGATGGTCTTTTTAATGAAAATGTTTAGTGTAAATAATGTCTATTATTTTTGTGATAATATTATTATACTTATAATATCATTATTTAAGATATTAAATGAAGCATATCTCTAACAGCCCTATCAAGACCTACAAAAACAGCTCTTGAAATAATAGCATGTCCTATATTGAGGGTGTGTATTTCGGGAATAGATGCTATCATTGCCGTATTTTCATAATGGAGTCCATGACCTGCATTAACTTGTAAGCCTAGAGAATGAGCATATTGACTAGCATGTTTTAATTCTTCAAATATTCTTAGTTGATCTTGTTCTGTGATCGCATCGGCAAATCCACCCGTGTGTAATTCAACAATATCCACACCTAATTCACTAGCTAATTTGATACTATTATCGTCATGATCAATAAAAAGACTCACTTTGATATTTCTACTTTGTGCTTTAATAACAAAATCATCTAATTTATCTTGAGAGGCAAAAATATCCAAGCCCCCTTCTGTCGTTAGCTCTTCTCTTTTTTCAGGAACTATACACACTTCTTCAGGACAAAGATCTAAAGCAACATTAATAATATCATCATAGAGTGCCATCTCCATATTCAAAGGCAAAGAACATGCTTCTCTAATAAGATAGACATCTCTTTTTTGAATATGACGTTGATCTTCTCTCGGATGAATAGTGAGATTGTGAGCTCCTGCATTTTGTGCTATATAGGCAGCTTGTAAAGGTTCTGGGTAAGTAGTACCCCGAGCTTGTCTTAATGTAGCTACATGATCAATATTTACGCCTAATTTTTTTTTAATAAACATCTTACCCTCCAAGAAATGGATTACTTTAAAAGTTTAACATAAGATAAAAATATAAGCAAATTATTATATTATTTAATACAAACACTATACAAAAAAGAGTTGTCTAATATAGAAACAACTCTTTTCACTTTTTATTTCGTTTTTTATCTAGTTTTTCTTATAGGAATTCGTTTTCTAATACCAGCATATAAAGTAGGAACGATGAACAAGGTGAAAACCATAGAAAGCACCAAACCACCTATCATAGAAGTCGCCAAAGCAGCATAAGTAACTTCTCCATCGCCTAAGCCCATTGCCATAGGAATCATCCCACAAACTGTTGTTAGTGTAGTCATACATACAGGTCTAAATCTTCTAAGTCCTGTTTTTAGAGCTGCTTCATCTGGCTCTAATCCTTGATGTAATAAAAGATTCATATAGTCAACGAGAACAATACCATTATTAATAACAATACCAACTAAAATAACCATCCCTATCATAGAATAAACATTCAAAGAAATACCCGCCAACCATAACAACAACATAGATCCTACCGCTCCAAAGGGGACAGAAATCATAATCACCAAAGGAGCTATATAAGATTCAAATAATGCTGCCATTAAAGAATAAACAATAAACATCGCTAATAAAAATGCCATTATCATCGCATAAGTGCTTTTTTTACCGTCTTCATAGTCGCCTCTAAAAGCTATCCTTGTGCCCACAGGGATAAAGACATTCTCATTAATTTTTATTATCAGACCATCCACAATACCAGTAACATCTTTTGCATATTCACTAGGTATAGAGGCTCTAAGATTTACCATTCTGGTAGAATCGGAACGTCTAATATCTCTAGGCCCATCTTGCATTACAATATCTACTAATTCTCTTAGGGGTACATTTCTTCCATCTTTCATCGTGACTCTTAAGCTTCTTAGGTTTTCTATAGATATCCTATCTTCTTCCCTAACTCTAATTCTAATATCAATGGTATTCCCACCAGCACTAGATATCGTCCCAGAATTTTCCCCACCAAAAGAGGTTTTGATAATACTAAATAATTCTCTAGGGCTAATACCAGCTCTTGCTAATGATACTCTATCTGGTTTCAAAACAAGCTCTGTAACAGCATCATCTGAAGTGTTTCTCGGATTTTTTATACAAGGAAGTGTCTCAAATAAGGCAATAATATCTTCTGCCAGTTGGTGAGATTTATCCATATCATTACCTAGTATTTCGAGATTGATTGATTCTCCACCACTGCCACCTCTCCACATCCCTGTAGATATATAAGTTCTCACAGGATACTTTGCTAAAATAGGGCGTAGCTCGTCAGCAATAGTAGGAACATCTGTATCCCTTTCATCTCTAGGGACGAGGGTTGCTCTCAATCGAGATCTATGCTCTAGTACAGCAGAAGCACTTTGCCAACTTAATTTTACTTGTAAACTTAATAAAGTAGCTCTCTCACCTAATTTATTTCGGACATCATTTAGAATTTGTCTGGACATTTTTTCGTTTTGCTCATATCTTGTCCCCAAAGGATAGGTAAGATTTACTGTGATTTGCCCTTCATCACTGGAAGGCATATATTCTTGACCCATTATTTTTGATAAAACTACTCCAGCTAACAATACAAAAACAAGAGAAAATCCTATTAATTTTTTCTTATGACGCATACAAATTTCTAGCATACTATAATAAGAGCTATCCATAGCGTCTAATATTTTATTATTCCAAGCCTGTGATTTTATATTATTGTGTGTTAAAGTACAAGGAACTTCTTTGATAACTAAAGAACATAACATAGGGATTAAAGTTACAGAAATCATCAATGATGCTAATAAGCCCACAACTATCGTAACGACTAAATCTTTGAATAATTGAGCTTCTCTTCCTTCTAAAAATAAAATAGGAGCAAAGACTGCTATGGTCGTAAAAGTAGATGCCGTGATAGCTAAGAAGACTTCTTGTGTTCCTTTTATTGCCGAACTATATTTGCCATACCCCTCATCTTTGTATCTAAAAATATTTTCTAAAACAACAATAGACGAGTCAACCATCATCCCTATCGCTAATGTTAAACCTGCCAAAGAAATAGTGTTAAAACTCAATCCTGCAAAATACATGGCAATCAAAGTAATAATGATAGAAGTAGGAATAGAAACAAAAACAACGAGTAAAGATCTCCAATCCCATAGATAGAAAAATATAATTATCAAAGCAAAAAAACCACCTTGCAAGGCAGAATTAATAACACTTTTTAAAGATCTATCAATCTCTCTAGCGGAACTATACATTTCTAACACTTTGACATTTGGAGGAAGTTGTCTTCTTAATTCATCGAGATATTTATAAACTCTTTCTGCCACGTCAACAGTATTAGCTTCTGATGTTTTAGTGACTTCTAAAATCACA
This sequence comes from uncultured Brevinema sp., assembly GCA_947040475.1. Classification (GTDB taxonomy): domain Bacteria; phylum Spirochaetota; class Brevinematia; order Brevinematales; family Brevinemataceae; genus Brevinema_A. Next base: position 1,814 of record CAMRBT010000105.1, on the reverse strand, counting down.
GAACTCCGCCCCGTTTTGACAGGAGTTTCATCTTCAATATCTGGAGCAGATATAAAAGTTAAGCCATTGTCTTCGTTTGAGCCATAAGTGATTTCTGCGAGATCTTTAAGAAAGATAGGAATCCCACCTCTATAAGCAACCACAATATTACGAAATCCTTCTAGGGTGTCTATCTCTCCATCAACACGAACCCCAAACTTATACACACCCTGAGAAACACTACCTCCAGCCGAAGAAAAATTGTTAGCAGAGATGACTTTTGACATTATTTCTGTACTGATATTATAAGCTTGCAATCTATTTTGGATTAATTCTATATGGACTTCTGTTTGAATACCACCAGAAACTTTAACTTCACCTACACCGGGGATTTGTTCTATATTTTTTTTAATTCTATGTTCGGCAAAATCATAAGCAGTAGCTGGATCATCAATACCAACAATCACAAAGCCCATAATAGGCGAATCATCACTAGAAAATTTGTATATTTTTGTGTGTTTTACCTCATCAGGAAAAGTAGCTTTAGCAATATCTATTTTTTCACGAACATCAAAAATGGCAGTATCTAAATCTTCCCCCCACTCATATTCTAAACGAACAGAAGCACTCCCTTCTCGGGAAGTGGAGGTAATTTTTTTGACACCATCTAGCGTAGATAAAGCACTTTCTAAGGGACGAGTAATAGCCACCTCGACCTCTTCAGGTCCAGCCCCAGAATAAGCAGCACTAACCGTTAATACGGGAGATTCTATTGTTGGTAAAAGATCCACAGGTATTTTAAAAGCAACCAAAATCCCCATCATCATCAAGATTGATAAAAGCATGGACATAGCGATGGGTTTTTTAACAGAAAAATCTATAATAGACAAATTTAACCCCTTCAGCTAATTGAAAATAAAAATAATGAGAATATAGTTTATACACTAATAAGTCTTATTTGTGATAAAAAGATTCGTGTTTTATGTATTATAACATTTTACTAAAAACTATTCAAGAGATAAAAAATAAAACACCTATAATAATAGATGTTTTGTTTTAGTGATATTATGTAGTTATTAGATATTAGGCTTTAGGGATAATCATAATAAATAATATTATCATGATATTTAATAAAAGCTTTTATAAACAAATAAAAAAATCCTCTCATACTAAAAAGTATGAGAGGATTTTACTAAGTCCATGAATCCTAAGGATTCATTTCATAGTATAAGATAGAATATCTAGACCCAATCTGAAGATTTAACCAATACAGTTATTTAAAATAGTAAAACCCATAACAGTTGTATTTGCTTAATCCAAAGATCACAATCTAAATATTTCTATTCATACCGTCAACACTGAAAAACACAACTGCTATGAGCAATTATATATACAATATAAAAGCCCACAGAGCCTTGTATTGTTCATATTTCAAAAGAAGAATCTTAAATATTACTATCTAATACCCAGCCTATGGAAATTATACAAAGCTCTATGAGCTATTAATATAAATTTATCCATAGGCTGGATAAAAAGAAAAATATATACACGAATGTGCATACAAATGTATGGTATAACTATACCTTTAAAAAGAAAAAAGAATTATCTACAGATAACTCAATACTTTAGAAAAATAAGAGGCAGAGCCGACTAATTTTTCTTATCCAGCAAAAAACAAAGTTTAAAGCGGGATTTCTTTTTAAAGCATGAGATAGAATAAAAGATTATTTCTAATCTTTTGAAATATGAACATATATATTATAATTTATAGTTATAAATTTGTCAACAATAATTTTGTTTTAGAAAAAAACGGAATTATCCGTCGGAATTATCCG
>CAMRBT010000104.1 GCA_947040475.1 uncultured Brevinema sp. | reverse complement strand
AATTAGAAAATTCAATATCTGATATTAAATTATTATTAGAATCTCATAAAACATTGATGTCTACCAGTAGTGAAAATCACAAGAGATTTGCTTTAGTTGAAAAAGTTTTTCAAAAAGAACTAGAGCAAAAACAATCTCATAATTAGAGTTTTATATGTCAAATATTTCCCCACAAGCACTAATCTCACCAGAGGTTAAAATAGGTAAAAACGTAACTATCTCTCCTTTTTGTATTATAGAAGGCGACGTTACTATAGGTGATAACACCTTTATTTATCCTTACGTGCATATCAAAGGTCCTGTAACAATAGGACAAAACAACACAATTTTCAACAATGTGACCATAGGTCTTGCTCCTCAAGATATGAGCTATACAGGATCTCCGAATCGTGTTATTATCGGTGATAATAATATTTTACGAGAAAATGTGACTGTTCATGCTCCTGTATTATACGAAGATCCTACGATTTCTATAAATACAGAAATTGGCAATGATTGTTTATTAATGGTCAATGCTCATGTATCTCATAACACCGTCCTCAAAAATGGAGTTATTTTTGCTAATGGAGTATTGGTAGGTGGGTGCTGTACTTTTTATGATAATGTCTTTATTTCAGGTGGGGTGTTGATTCATCAACATGTCCGCATAGGAGCCAATGTAATAATATCTGGTGGCTCAAGAGTAGGTAGAGATGTCCCTCCATTTATGTTAGTATCCAGCTTTTATGGATTGATTAGTGGTGTTAATTCTATAGGATTGCGTAGAGCTAATTTTTCTGTAGAAGATAGAAAAATAGCAAAAGACATGTTTCGTATCTTCAAAGAAACTAATTCTCTTAACCCAGCTCAAGAAATGATTCAAAATCAATATAAAGATTCAGATAGTAAAGTTGTTCAAATGACCTTAGAATTCTTACAATATTGCAAGCGTGGAATCTCAGAATTTGGTGAAGGGCAAGACGCAAAAAATTCTCTCTTTTAAAAACTCATAATCATGAGCTTATAATATATTATAAAAAATAAAACCCCTAATAGATAATTCTATTAGGGGTTTTTAGATTATTATTATTTATTCCATTTTTGAGCAAAAGTCATGTTTTCATTAGTAGAGGTTACTAAAATCTTAAAATCATCTTCAAAACGATAATAAATAGGAGTGCCTATTACGGGAGGATTAGCACCTACATTATCACTGTATTCATATAAGACGATAGCAAATTTTGATACATAATATCCTGTTTCATAAAAAAAAGTATTATCAATTATTGTACCATCAGGGTTAACTATATTTAGCTTATAAACGCCATCTTCAGAAAAAGTGCTTTTAGAAATAACATCAGCTTCTCCCGTAGGAGTACCAATTTTTTCTTTGTTAATCCATGTTACATTTATTAATTGTTCTTCATAGCCCTCAGGGAGTACGGAACACGATAATACAATAAATACACTGCTGATTATTAAGAGCTTATTTAGGGAGTTTTGTAATGTAGATTTTGGCTTGACGCAAGGTTTTTTGCTTTTTAGAACTTTTTTCATCGTAAGCTTGAACCTCTATATCTATATTTTTTGCCTGTACACCTTTGTTCATGAGATATTCTTTGATGGCATCGCCTCTCGTAATACCTAATTTGTAGGCTTCTGTTTTGCTATGTTCGGATTCTTCGTAATATGCTTGTGCAAGAATTTTAAGTTTATCTTGGGGATTTTCTTTATAGTAAGACCATACTTCATCCAAGTAAGGGAAAACTTGACCAGATACAACCCCTATTCCCGGTTCGAAATAAGCGATAGTTTCTGTGGCAATAAGATCTTTATCAGCAGGATTGGTTAATAAGTCAATCTGTATTTGATGAAAGGGGGTATCTATCTTATTTCCTAGGGTATCTTGAATGACTATTTCAAAATGTAAAGTATCATGACTTTTAAGATCAACATCAGAATTCGGATACCAAAACAAGGTTTTTTTATTAGTAGTACCTTTGAAAGTGTGTATGATTTTGTCTTGATGCTTAAGAGTGATCATCCAATTAGATACATTATGAAGATCTTCAGCAAAAAAGTCAATTTTTAGGACATCATCGATACCATCGCTATCAGGACTGTATCGCTTAGGAGAAATTTGAGTATCAAATATAGGTGCTGTCGTATCAAGATAAACAATTAAAGGATCTGTGTCAATTTGCTTATCGATAAAATGTTGCTCTAAAACAATAAGATACTCTCCATCAGGAGGGGTCTTATTCTTGTCATTTTTTCCTTCCCAAATTAATTTAGTAGCGAGATTAGTACTATCTTGTGCTTGTGAGTATATTTTTTCACCTTTTGTGTTATACACTACAAGAGAAGATTGTTTTAAGCCCTTTATAGTGGTGTAGTCAAGATTGATTAAAATAGTATCTAAAAATCCATCATCATTAGGAGAAAACTTCAAATTTTTACTGCTTAGTTCTGTTTTTCGTTTTTTCGTTTCTATAATAATATTAGTGATTTTTTCTTCTGTGAAATTCCCTGCTTTGTCATAAGAACTTACGATATAAGAAAATTCTCCAGCAGCGACATTAATACGCTTTGGATTTTTTAATTGCCATGTATTATTAATGGGGGCATTTCTTATTCCCCAAACCCAATCCTCTATTTTTTTATTATCACTATTGTCAATGAGTTTTGCAGACCAAGGGTCATCAGAGGATAATTCTTGTTTAACAGTAAAGGACGCTCTAGGATCTTCACCCAAATAAACAAAACGATCTTTTTCGGTGATTGATAATTTAGCAGAGGGCTTGGTAATATCAAGGATAATAGTGTTCGTGGAGGATAGTATAGATTGATTTTCATTGTATCGAACATTCATAACAGCGTAATAATAGCCCTCGGGAGCAAATTTGTTATTATTGCCTTTTCCATCCCAAATAATTTTTGAGGGAAGATTGTGAGAGTTCGTGCTACTAAAATAATTATAGAAAAACTGATTAGCCGTGAATTTTTTGTCTATTGTTTGTTTATTATCTTCAAAGGTCCGTATTGTTTTTCCACCCGCATCTAATATGCTAATACGCCATGCGTTGACAGGTAATGAGCCAACAATACGAGGCAATAAATAAACCTCATCTTGAATCAGATCATCATTAGGGGAAAAATGTGTAATTGATTTTTCACTGTTAAGAACGTCTAAGATCGCAGACATGTTAGTAGATTTTTTCGTTCCTATTCCCAATTCTAATCCTATGGTATTCAAATATTCAGTTTCTTCAAAAAATTTATTAGCACCAAAGGCATAAGAGAATTTAAAAGAAAAGTGATCCCATTCATAGCCTAAAGCAGTCCCAAAAGTAAAGGGTAATAATGGATTAGATCCAGCACCTAAGCCATGATTTCCTAGAATCATTCCAGCAGATATATCCCAAATATCCCAAAGATTCCACACAGTTCCCAAGGACATCCATGTTTGTAAATGCACATTCGGAGTAGAAAGAGGAACAAAACCAATAGAATAATCAAGAAGAAATTTCCAATCTAAGATTTTATATTTTAAAATAGTTGCTTCCATACCGATTTGAAATAACATCTCAGGCATAGGATTAAAACAGACTTCTCCTGTAGGAAAAAAGACAGTCTTCACCGTTCCCCCTAAAGAAAAATCAGCAAAGCCCCATGGTTTTGAATCTGTAATAGGACTATAATCTTTAGGCATCCACAAAAGCCCTAAAGAAAATCCGCCACCGACATTGTTTTTTAAAGCAGAAGGATGAATCGTTAATATACCTTCTATTCCAAAAGCTAAGTCGGAACGAACTTTTTTACCATAGCCCATATGCGTCATTGAAGTGTCATCAAAAGATAAAAATTGTGATCCCACATATAAAGTCCCACCAGGTTTTACAGGGGAAGATATCCCAAAAGATCCACCCCAATTAGTATCTGCAATATTCCCTGAAGAAAAAAATCTAATATTTTCTACGGTGGCACTAGTCGCAGGATTTATAAAAGAATAAAACCCTGAGTTTTTTGCCCCTATACCAGCATAACCTTGCCCTGTTATTCCTCCATTAAATCCAGAATACCAAAGCTGAGATCCGGGATCTAAAGAATAGAGCGTATTTGTGTTGTACGTAAATATCATAATAAATAACAATATAAATTTTTTATTCATAGTAGTAAGATTTCCTTTTATGTGTGTTAGGTGATGATTTTATAGGCTTTGTCTCTTGAATTTCGGAATTAATAATAAAATCTTAATAATAAGTTCATTTATGTGTGTGTAAGCATTGACAAAGTTCAATAATTATTTCATAATGATACATATTATCAAAAGGTGTAGGTACGATGACTGTTGCAGAATATTATATTTTCGGGATAAAAATTACCGACATCTCAAGAGATGAGTGGAGAAATTATCTCTATGATAGATTACATCATGGAAAATATGCACGAATTATTATTTTAACAGAAAAAAAACTGTTTCAAGCTTTGTTTAATAGAGAATTGAAAGAAACAATCAATCAGGCTGATATTGTTTTATGTGCTTCTAGTTTAATTTCTTGGTTATCCTATAATATGTATATGCGTATTTTAAAGCCTTCATTGGCTGTTACCTACGTACTAGACGCTTTATCTGTAGCGTCTGAATGTCAATCAACAGTAAGCCTTTTTGGTAGCACTAAAAAAACATTATTTACTACGGTAAAAAAAATAACAAAATCTTTTCTCGGTGTAAAAATTGTGAGTCATTATCCTGAACATATACCCCTCCAAGAACAAGGTAAAGTTTTTGTTGCTTTAAGAAAAAGTGCTGCAAAGCTTGCTTTATTCAATCTTGGTAATGATAAAAGAGAAGAATTGTGGATTAACAAAAATTATGAGATATTTAAACAAGGTGTGACTATAGGAGCTGATGATAGCTTCGAAATAATCTCTGGATTCAAATCCGTACCATCATTAGAGATGCAAGACAAGGGGCATTTGGGGATTTATTCCATGATGAGAAATCCTTTTAATATTTACAAATTATTTAGAGCCTTTGTCCTTATGTGTTTTTATTTTCATTTCAAAACATTCACAAAAAAAGAACCTATTTAGGTTCTTTTTTATTTGTAAATATCTTATTCTATTACTTGTCTTGAGATTCTTTTTCTAATAAAGTCATTTCTGCTGCGGATAATCTACAATAATTAGGCTCTATTGCTATAAGTTGATCTGTAGATTCTTTAGAGAAATCGTTTTTATCTAATTGAGTAATATAAGATCTATCAAAAGATTGACTAGTTATTATCACTTCAGTACGTATTTCCAAGACATTCTCAACGATGCTATCTTTTAAAAACTCTTGTATTAATGGTGCTCCCGAGCCTATGAGTACAATTTTTTTGTAATCATTTTTGGTCTGAATATCAATAATATGTTGAGC
>CAMRBT010000103.1 GCA_947040475.1 uncultured Brevinema sp. | reverse complement strand
CTCTAGCAATTCATCTTTGTTTTTGTTTTGTTTAATATATTGAATTAATTGATTTTCTTTTTCTATATTAACACGGGAATTTTTTTTATGTTTTTTAATTTTTTCTATGGGAATCCCTTCGAATAATAAATTAGGTGAATATTCAGATTCCACAGGAGTCTCTATAACAATATCATCAACGATATAATCTTCCTCAGAAATCTCTGATAAAATATCTTCGGATAGCTCAGTAAGAATCTCTAAATCTATATCTGGGTCTTCTTCAGCAGTAGGGATGGTATTTTGTAGATTATCTAAGATGATATGTTCTATGGTGAGATCATCAGTAATAGTATGATCAATAGAATGAGCTAGTTCTATTTCTTGTTGATCGATAGGAGAAGACTCGGTAATTGGTGAGGAATAAACTTGCTCCATTTGTAAGGGCTTGAGATATTCTATTTTACTGGCTTCTTCAAATCTCTCTTTTAGGAGAAGGTCGACTTTTTGAGACAATCTGATTTTATGATTTAAGTCTTCGATTCTTGAATCTAATAGATCCACATTACGAGTAGTGATCCTATTGAATTCTGTGATTAAAGTTTCTGTATAAGTACGAAATTCAATTAACTCACTATCAAAAGATTTTTTGGTCATGTTTTTTATTAAAAAATAAAAATTGATGGTAGACAAAATAAGACAAAGAACAACTAACCACTCCATAAAATCTCCCATATAATTCCTATGTTTTATCTTAGAATAAAATGCTAAAAAAAGCAAATTCTCTTTATTTCACTAAATATGGAAAAAAACAATATAATATGGTATAATATCTATAAAAACTAGGAGCGTTAATGAATGTTTCAAAATATCTTTAAACGATCTAATCTAATAACAATTTTAATGCTCTTATTAGTAGCTCCTATCTTTGCTCAAGAAAATAATACTCCCGAAAAAAAAGAAGAAATATCTTTAAAATTAAAAGGTTCTAGTACTCAAGGTTCTATAGCCATTATTATATCTAATAGATCACCTGTTTTTATAGAAATAAAAGAAATGATGACAGATCTTGTTAGGAATGATTTTAGAGTTGCTCAAGTTCCTGAAGATTATACTTATGACTTAAAGACATTAAATGCCAAAAATAGCCCTTTCGTAAAAGAAGTCGCTTTTGTATTAAAAATGAATTTTTACACCAAATCACTAACAGAACAAATGATAAGCCTCAATGTAGAGATTGTACGATTGTCTGATGGTAAAATTGTTTCTCAAGAAATAGCAGGCCCTAGATCGAATGTTCGTTTAATTACCGTGCAAATAAGAAATCTACTTGCTAAATTAATGACTGCCATAAATTATGATAACCCTACTATTTCTATGGTTCAAGGAGATTTGTTCGCTTTCCCATATAAAGACTTTAATAGTTTAAGACGTGGCGATGAAATTATTATTCGTTATGCTAATGCTCGTGGAGGACTAACAGAATCCATAGGTACTGTCCATAAAATGTCTAACGATATGGTGCTAGCTAAAGATATTAATAAAAAAGTTGAAGTCAATGATAAGGTTATGAGAGGAACACCTCTTAGAAATCGCTTTTATCTTAATGTAGGGCTGATGGTACCTACGGTAGGAGAAAGAGTTTTATCTGCAAAATTAGAGAATAACACTTGGGAGTCAGCTTCTTATTGGCCTGTGGGATTCAAAATAGAAGGTGAATACGAAAGATTCCTTCCTTATCGATTGGTGTCAACGACAGCATTTGGTATGAATGTAGATAGATCTATTAATACTTATTTGATGACAGGGATAGGTTATAGGGTATTTAAAAACACATGGGAATTTACCCCATATCTTCGTTTAGGTTTTATGTATAGTACTATAGGCTTAAACAATATAGAGGGTGGTGCTGGTAGTTTACAGGGATTTGCCTTGAGATTTGGCGTTAATCTTGGGATAAACATTATAAAGAGAATAGGGCCTTCTATGTTTGTTGGCTTGGATATAGGATTGCAATATTTTCCTCTCGAAACATTATCTGTACTTACAGGCTCTGAAAAGGTTACCCCAGAGTGGAAAAACAAAAAAGAATATTCAGAAAATTTCCCCATGACAGAGCTATATCCTTATCTCAGTATTAAAGTAGGATGGCTATTTTAATTTTTTAAAGTATATATACAAAATGACCGATATAAATAACATAGGGCGAATCTTATGATAGCACCTATGATAAGAATCAATAATAATGATAGATAAAATCACTATAAGTAAAAACATTTCGGGGTAGATTTACATGAAAATAACTTTTTGGGGTGTCAGAGGCACTCTTCCAACACCTGATATTAATAAAATTAAAACAGGTGGAAACACTACTTGTGTAGAAGTTCGAATTGGCACAGATATGATAATAATCTTTGATGCGGGAACAGGTATTGTAAACCTAGGCAGAAAATTGCTCAAAGAATTTCCAGGACAAACAATGCCTCCTATTTATATATTTTTCACCCATACGCATTGGGATCATTTACAGGGTTTCCCTTTTTTCAATGTGCTTTTTTGTAAGGGTGCTCAGATAAATATTTATGGTCCAATTGGTAAAAACAGATCCTTAGAAGACCAAATTCTTATGCAAATGGACGATGATTTCTGCCCTATAAGTTATCAAAAACTACCTTCTTATATTGATTATTTCGAAATGGGAGAAGAGGAAATATTATTACCTAAAGGGGTAAAAGTTATTTCTAAAAAACATATTCACCCTGGTGGTGCTTATAGCTATAGGGTAGAGTACGATGGCAAAGTTTTCGTTTTTAATACGGATACAGAACATTATCTAACTCGTTTAGACCAAAGAGTTGTAGATATTTCCAAAGATGCAGATTTAATGGTACATGATGCTCAATATACAGAAGACCAAATGGAAATACATGTGGGGTGGGGACATGCTACTTGGCAACAAGCAGTAGCAGTAGCTAAAGAGGCTAATGTTAAGCAATTAGGTTTTACACATCATGATATAGAAATATCAGATAAAGAAATAAACGCTTTAGAAAGAAAGGCTAAAAAAGCTTTTGAAAATTCTTTTTTCTGTAGAGAAGGCGTTACTATAGAATTATAGTATAAAATTAAATTTTGAAAGCCTTCTGAAAGTTATCTTTAACTATTAAAGATAACTCTTCTACAGGAATATTTCTCAATTTAGCAAAAAATTGATAAGTATGTTGTACATAACTAGGAAGATTAGATTTGTGTCTTAGAGGAACAGGGCTTAGATAAGGACTGTCTGTTTCAAATAAAATCCTATCTAAAGGGATCATTTGAGCAACTTCTTGAATTTCTAGTGATTTTTTATAAGTAAGTAAACCAGCAAAAGAAATATAATCACCACGATTGAGAATTAATTCAGCTTCTTTAATTCCATAGCTAAAACAATGAAGAATAGCTGATGTTTTGTACTTGCTTAGTGAGTGATAGCATTCATTAAAACTCATCCGAGAATGGATAACAACAGGTAGATTTAACTCTTCTGCGAGAGCCAGTTGTTTTTCAAAAAGAGATTGTTGAGCCATAGGTGTTCCATAACTATCATCTTTAAAATCAATCCCTATTTCGCCAAGGGCAACATGTTTGTAATCAGTAAGAACTTTTTTTAATTCCTCTATTTTTTGATCTTCATTAAAGTTAGGAATATTTGCATTATTGGGATAAAAACCAGTCGCAAAATAAATATTCTTATGTTTAGAAAGAATAGGATAATCTCTTAAAAATCTATCGGGATTCAAAGAAATATGAACAATAGATTCTAATTGATCCGTAAATAAAAAATCTAAGTCAGTTATTGTTTGATCTTCTTGAACATTTTGTAAAACATAATCAAGATGAGCGTGAGTATCTATAAACATATTTAATATCCTTTTTTATAATTAATTTATTATAAGTAGTATTTTAAAAAAGAATCAACATTTTTGTCTATTTGTATATTTGGTTAAATCCTTGACAAAATATACAAAAAAACCTACAATATAATTAGAATTGCCGTAATTTTAAATTTTCTTATTTGAAAGAATAAAAATGTTATCATGAAAAATGATGTTATCATGGAGAAAAAAAGTATGAATATTATCAAAAAAGAATCAATCAAAGTTGATACTATTATACCAAAACAAGATCTGCGTTTCTTCGATCAGGAAGAATTGAATAAAAGTTTTTTATTAAGATCTGCAAAATTTTGGATAGAGTTTAAAAATAGAATTCACAATTTTGGGATACAGCGTTTTTCTCTTATGTTTACTCCTCACGTTGGCTCCAAGGGTTTTACGATTCACCTTTCTAATTATTTATTATTATTTATTGGTGTTGTTTCTTCGGTTGCTCTACTCTCTGTTACTTATATTTTGGCTCAAGGACATCAAAGCACAAGAAATCAAGTTCGTCTTGTCGTAGAAAATGACGCTTTAGAAGAAAAAATATTTTTAGTATCAGAAACAGTAGAATCTCTTTCAGAATATTTTTCCAAATTTCGTTTAGAAGTTGGATCTATTATTACTCCTGTATCAGAATCCACTTTAATCTCTACTCTCAATGATCCTATGCTTTCTATAGAATCTAATGATTCAATCCCTAGAGAAATTATACAATTACAAAAACTAGAAAAAGAATTAGATGTAACTAAAGAAAAAATCTTTCATGTTGGGAACTTCATGCAAGAAAATCAACGAGTATTAAGAGAAATGCCTTCTATTTATCCTCTTGCAACAAGAGCTCGTATTACTTCTCGTTTTGGACTTCGTAGAAATCCTTTTGATCAACGTGGTATAGAAGGACATGAAGGCTTAGATCTAGCAACATTACCTGGCACACCCGTATATGCTGGTGCTGATGGTGTTGTCACAAAATCTGGCGTTCAAGGTGGCTACGGCAATCTTGTAGAAATACAACACAAATATGAATTTAAAACTAGATATGGACATTTACAAGGTTTTGCAGCACAAATCTATCCTGGAGCTAGAGTTAAACAAGGTCAAGTGATTGGTTATGTTGGAGCGACAGGCCGTGTAACAGGGTATCACTTACATTATGAAGTACTCATTGGTGGCGGTCGTGTAGATCCAGAACCTTTCGCAATGATGCTAAGATAAAAATATATAATAGGATAGTATTAAAATAATACTGTCCTATTTTGGATTTGTGTACAAGAGATAAGTAGGGAGTAGATAAATGGGATGTATTTATATAGGGATCAAAAACAATGATTTATATGTTGTTATTCAAGGAAAAGGTACTGCTGAATATTGTTCAGAATTGGACACCTGTATACAAAAACAATTATCTTCATCAGATGTAAATCACGTTTATTTTGATACAAAAGAAGCGCTTTATCTTGATAGTTCTTTTATTGGTGTTATTTTATCTGTGAAGAAAAAACTTGCTTCAAAAGAAAATAGCGTATGTTTACTCAATCCTAGTGATAAAGTAGTTGATATTTTTCAAATAATGGGTCTAAATTCTTTTGTTCCTTCTATCTATGATGAAACTATGTCCTGTGAAGAATGTCCTCTTGAAATTCATAAAAAATTAGAAAATTCAATATCTGATATTAAATTATTATTAGAATCTCATAAAACATT
>CAMRBT010000102.1 GCA_947040475.1 uncultured Brevinema sp. | reverse complement strand
TTCCGATAATCATTATAGGGAGATATTAAAATGATTATATCACATAGTTTTATTAAAAACATTTCAACACTTTTATTTCTTACTTTTCTAATGATTGTCGCTATTCATATTCCAACCTCTGCTCTACTTAATAATCCAATTTTTTATAATGACGAAACTAAATTGTTCAATCTAAACGAAACAAATATGATTCCTTACAAAAAAGTAGGATTTGCCATCACTAATCTGATGGATATTTCTGTTATTATTTCTCAGACTGAATCCCAACTTTCTGCTTTATACGATTTATATCTTGGATTTGATGATAGTGATTTTACTAATAACTATATTACTATTAAAAATAACTATGAGACTAATACCTTACAAAAGAAAAAAGGTAATAAATCCGCAAAATTTGTCTCTGGAAATAACTCTATCATTCTTTTTCCTACTAAAAATTCTGTATTAAAAAATAATATTTCTAGTTTTCAAAATTTTACTATCACTTTTTCCTTGTATCCTTATCGTGTAGGCGAAGAAACACAAAGTATTACGGAATATGAGGGTTTTTATGACCATCCCTCTACAGGCTCACAAAAATATGGATTTAATATCACCATAGAAGGTGGAATTGTTAATTATCATTTTATTAATTTCTTTATCGATGATGAGGGAATGTTTTATAGTTTTACTCTTCAAGAAAAAACTCCTTTGATTAATTCTAAATGGGAGCAACATGCTATTGTTGTCGACTCTGCCAATAATAATATAAAAATATACAGAAATAATATAGAGCAAGATGTTATTCTCATCAGACAATCTCAATCTAGTACTAGCTCAAGATTGCACCCAGCTCCTATTCTTGCTAAATCAGAACATTTACCACTCACTATTGGAAAAAATGGTGTTTTTTCTCTTGATGAATTTATTATTTATAAAGATGCTACTACTAACTTTATGGAATACACCCCTAACAAAATGGTCTTTTTTGAAACAGACGTCTTTAATATCTCAAAAAATATCTCAGCCTTACACGAAATGAATCTCGAAGCCTCTAGCACTAATTTTTATTATAGACTTGCTTATAGAATTGATGATACATATTTTTTACCTGACACCAGAACTGTTAATTTACCTTGGGTTTATATTAATCCTGAGAAAAAACAATTTCCTTCTTCTCAATCAATGGGAAAATATTTACAATGGCGTGTTGAATATTATACCCCTCCTACACCAACAGAAGAAGAATTTTATATTCAAAATATTTTTGCACGATTCAAAGAAACTTCAGACCCTGGAATTATATCAATAAGCAAAGTTTTAACTAAAGACAAAGCTGTAGAAATTTCTTGGAAAACCTTACCAAATAGTTTGATTGATTCTTACGAAATATATTATGGAGAAAAACCGAGAAATTACTTTGGAAAAGCAATTATTTCTCCTGATTCACCTGTCGCTATTGATATTGATAAATCAGCTGTTTCCCAAAATATCAGTTATCTTTTAGAGGGTTTAGACAATGAAAAGCCTTACTATATCTCTATCAGAGCAAAAGACATATACGGACAATATGGTCCTTTCTCTCCCGAAATAATATCCAGACCCTCTTCTATTAATGTAGACTTTGGATACAGTATAGGTAGATAATTTATAATCGAATCTTAAACGTCAAAAGACCCCTTATTAAGTTAAGGGGCTTTTTTTTATTAAATTTACTTGATTTTTTGCTTTATTTATAGTAGAATTCTATATTCTATGATTTTTTTTTAGAATGAGGAATAATGAATGATACCACCAGATGTAATAGAAGATATTCTCCGTAGAGTTTCTATTGTTGAATTAATTTCTCAAAATATTACTTTAAAAAAAGCTGGTCATAATTATAAAGGACTTTGCCCCTTTCATAACGATAGAAACAATCCCTCTCTTTCCGTAAGCGATCAAAAAGGATTGTATCATTGTTTTTCTTGTGGAGCTGGTGGGAATGCTTTAACTTTTTTAAAAGAATATAACAAATTAGATTTCGTTGATTCTATGAAAGTATTAGGTGGTCTAGCTGGTATTGATGTAGAATTTTATTTACAAAATCAACCAGATCTACTCCCCTTACGTAACAAACTAAAAACCATGCATCAAATTGCTCAAGAGTTCTATGTAGAGCAACTATTCACTATTAATAACCCTCAAACAGAGCTTGCCGTTAGAACTATTAAAAACCGTAAACTGGACAAAAAAACTATTGAGCTTTTTGGACTTGGTTTTGGTGGTGTAGCTTGGGATGGATTGTTTAAAACATTGCAAAGTGCTGGCTTCAAAACAGATGAGATTGTTCTTTCTGGATTGTGTGGAAAAAGCGAAAACAACAAATTTTATGATAGATTTAGAAATAGAATCACTTTCCCTATTTTTGATAGTGAAGGAATAATTGTTGCCTTTGGTGGTAGAATTATTGATGATTCTTCTAATGCAAAATACATTAATAGCCCAGAAACTCCTTTATTCAAAAAAGGATCTTTATTATACGGCTGGAACTTTGCCAAAGATACTTCTTTAGAATTAGGTAATGTGATCCTTGTCGAAGGTTATATGGATGTTATCCGTATGTTCCAAGCTGGATTCTCTACCGCTGTTGCACCACTGGGTACAGGACTTACAGAAGATAGAATTAGTTTCCTAAAGCATAAAGTCGATACGATCATTTTATGTTTTGATGGAGATAGTGCTGGTCAAAAATCTACTTATAGATCGGCTGGAATTGCTGCAAAATTGGGAGTACCTACTAAAGTCGCTGTTCTTCCTGAAAATGAAGATCCTGACACTTTTCTTCTAAACCAAGGTCCTAATGCCATGGCAAAAATTCTTGATACTAGTATAGAGGCAGAAATTTTTATTTTAGATTCTGCCAAAAGCAAACTTCCTGACTCTAATAAATTCTTACAGGATGTTTTTGAATATGCGATTCACTTAGAAGGCGATAGTAATTCTCCTTCCTTACATATAAAAACAGAGCAATTTCTAAAAAAAGTATCTGAAATTCTACTAGTATCTTATGGGTCTATAGAGTTGGAATTTTCTAGATTTAAAGAACAATTCTTAAAATTTAATAATAACAATGCTTGGGAAAACTCATACAGTAAAGAAGAATCTAAACCAAATAAAGAATTTCAAGAAGAATTTGAGTTGATTTCTATTTTGATTATGTTTCCTGAATTTGCAGACCATGTAGCTTCTGTTTTGGAACCTTCTGATTTTTATAATGAAGAATCTCAAGAGCTTTTCAAAAAAATGCTTCTTCATCCTGAGTTTACCGCTCAAGATTGGATTATAAGTGCTGGAAATACTTCGTTAATCTCTCTTACAAGCAAGTGGTTAGAAGCTCCTGATATTAGAATTATAAAAAATTATGCTGTTTCTATAAGAATTAAATCTTTAAAGAAAAAAAGGGATCTGATAAGTAAACAGTTAACAAATTTAGATCCAATAGTAAGTGCTCAAATTTTAGAAATACAAACGGAAGTCATTGCTCTAAAAAGGGAATTTTACCATTTGTAATATAAAATAAAAATATTCAAGATATCTATACTGTTTAGCCGAAATCTATATAAATGAATTAGAAGAAAAATATCGTTAAGGAGCTTGTATGCTAGAAGAGTTGTTAGAACTTCCCGAGATCAATAATCTCATCAAACAAGCCAAAGTTAAAGGGATTATTTCTTATGAAGAAATTCTAGAAAAAGTACCTGAATATATCATCACGCACCCTGATCGTATTGATTATATTATTAAGATATTAGAAGATAATAATATCAATATCACTGAGACTGCTGATACTATAGAAAAAGAAATCGAAGAAGCTCCTGTCGAACATATCTTGATTGAAAGTGATGACGAACAAAATGACAATCCTCTCCGTATTTATCTTAAAAAAATTGGTCGTGTAAAATTACTTTCTTATGCCGAAGAAGTACAAATTGCTGCTAGAATTGAAGAAGGTCAAGAAGCTATCGATGAAATTGTTTTTCAAAGTGGTTTTTTAATAACTGAGATTCATAGCGTTATTCAAGATGTCCTCAAAGAAGAGGGTAAATTATATCATTTCTTTAACTTACCAAAAATTTATAATATCAACCCAAAAGAAAGAAAAGAAAGAACTAAATTGATTCAAAAAATTAGTGATTATCTTAATGATTTCTTTGAAACTTGTGATCTTCTTGAAGAAAAACTTGGGGCCAATCCAACATTAGAACAAGTTACAGAATTAAGAAAAACAGTTCGTGATAAAAGACAAGATTTTATAACACATATTGCAGATATTGATCTCAATAACAAACTAAAAGACAATGCTGCTGAAAATTTATTATATCTTGCGAATGATATTAAAAATATTCAAACTTACCTTAAAAAAGCATCTGATGTAAATTCTTGTTCTATTGAAGATATCCTTGCTGCTGGTGAAAAAAATCCTGATGATGAACAATTGGCAACTATCGTCGATATTATCAAGAAAAAAATTGAAAAACTTACTCATATAGAAAATATTTTTAAAGCTAGTACAGATGAAATATTAGATTGGTCTGATGAAATTAAACGCACTCGATTTGTTGTTGATAAGCAAAAAAAAGATCTTGTGCAAGCTAACTTAAGACTCGTCGTAAGTATTGGTAAAAGATATATGAATCGTGGTGTGCACTTATTTGATCTTATCCAAGAAGGAAATATGGGACTTATTCGAGCTGTTGACAAATTCGAGTACAAAAAAGGCTACAAATTTTCTACTTATGCAACTTGGTGGATTCGTCAATCAATCACGAGAGCAATTTCTGAACAATCCCGTACTATTCGTATTCCTATACATATGATAGAACAAATTAACAAAGTTAAAAAGCTCGAAAGTACCATGACACAAGAATTAGGACGTACTCCTTCTGCTGAAGAGATTGGCACAGAATTAGGCTGGACAGTGAGTCGTGTACGACAAATTAAAAGTGTTTCAAATGATCCGGTTTCTTTAGAAACACCTATAGGACGAGATGAAGATTCTTCTTTGGGAGATTTCATCGAAGATACCAAAATCATATCTCCTGTAAATGCGACCATGTCTAATTTATTAAGAGAAAAATTAAAAGAAATTATTGATTGTTTACCATTGAGAGAGCAACGTGTTCTCAAAATGAGATTTGGTCTTGAAGATGGCTATATCCATACTTTAGAAGAAGTTGGCTATTTATTCCAAGTAACCCGTGAACGTATTCGTCAAATAGAAAGTAAGGCACTTCGGAAATTAAAAAATCCAAATCGTATCAAAGAATTCTTAGATTTTATTGATTAAAATTAAAACCACCCTTTTTATAGAGGGTGGTTTTTAACATTTATAAATAAATCCTATTTATTTATTTGCACACACATATTAGAATGTGTTATAATAAGTTTATACCATATAACAAGAGGATTAAAAAATGAAAAAAACAGAATTATTTAATGGGCTAAAAAGCATAGCTAATAAAGCTGGTGAAAAGATCAAAGAGATTGATGTGGACAAGATAAAAGATGCCGCAATCAAATCTGGCAATGTAGCAAAGGGTATAAGTAAAACTATTATCCATGAAACAAAAAAAGTTATTGATGATCTAGAAGCAAAAGGTAAAGATTAATATTTATAATATTCTAAAT
>CAMRBT010000101.1 GCA_947040475.1 uncultured Brevinema sp. | reverse complement strand
AATATGTGCATTAATAAGATAAAGAGACTTTTGTAAAATATCTATATTTAGTACTTCTGCGCTAGACTCACGAAAGAGATCTTTGCCCTTTAGGTGGGTATAGCCTATCTCTTCAAACTTTTTAATAATATCTTTTTCGTAGACATTTTCTGTATATTTAATCATGAGATATCCTCATTCTATTTATTATTGGTATTTTGATTTTATGTATTCACAGTAATTATCAAGGTCAAGAAATAATGCTCCTTGATTAATATCAAGAATATCTAGTTCTTTTCTAATAGCTTTTTTAGAGGTGTTAGGTATAGTAATTTTAACAATCTCATCTTTAGGAAGAATATGGGTAGATTTTGAAAATGGCAGTTTTTTTGGTAACTTATCGGGAGATTCTGTATTAAATTTTTTCAATAAATTTTTAATATTTTCTTCCCCAAAAAATAAAAAATCACCACTTTGTCTAACAATCCTATTATTGGTTTTAGGAGCTTGATACAGTAAACAGTTACTATTCATCTCCGTTATACTTTTAATCTTACTAAAAATCTCTGCAAACGAAAATTCTTGGTTTGGTTGAGGAGATTTGTTCATTTGAAAGATATCGTTGATTTGTTGATGATCTAAATTTGCTTTAAAGTCTAAGGTTACTAGATTTGCTAGATATTGAATAGTTTGCTGATTATCTAGTTTTGGTTCTAAAAACATAAAAACTTCTCCGTCTTCTTCGACAGCTGGATCTGTAGCAAAATACAAAGCCACCAAAGGATTAGAAGTAATATCTAATAGTCTAGTGGGTAAACCATGATGTTGCATATGTACAAGATTTTCAAGAATAGAGGATTTATTAAAATCACTTGGACGATTTATTTTAGCTTGATTATATATAAAATTCTCATTTTTTAGATAGTCTTCTCTAAATATTAGAGGTGTTAATTCCCAAAATTCATTCGCATGCCCTCTATAGTATTTCCCAGATATATTTTCTAAGTCTCTTTGTTTTTTATTAATATATTTAGTAATGTTCTTTTCATTTGTTAATTTATTCTTTTTAATTTTTTGTGCCAATTTTTGATAATTTTTTAGTTTTAGAATAGCAATAGCTTCCCATATCCCTGTTATAACAATAACTATTATGTTTTCTAGCCAGCCCGCAGAGATTGCGTTTTCTGGGGTTTGTTCTTTAATTTGTTCTTTAATTTCTTTACTAGCTAGAATACTATTGTCTTTTTTGTACTGTGCTCTCCAAGTATCTCCTATAAGCTCACCCTCATCACCATATATTTCGATAATCTCTAAATAACTTTGTTGTTCTTTTTGTATATTATCATATTTAAAAGAATGAGTTTCATTACACCAATCTAGAAATTCTTTTATATTTTTAGCAGTTTTTATATCTATTACTTTGCTTGCCATATTACACCTCGCCTTTCATCAGTCTAGGGAGTAGCATATCACGAGTTTCTGTGAGATGGATATTTTCTTTTTGGAGATTTTTTATCTGCTCATACATGGGACTGACTATATTTTCAAACTTTTCTAGTAGTTCTTGTGGGGGTAAGGAGAAATTAAATGTTTTTATTGCATCTATAGTTAATGCTTGTTGAGTTGATCCAATTAGTTTAGCTTGAATTTCTTTTTTCCCTAAAGAAGAAGTTAACCAATATAAAATATATTTACTTAATTTATTATCAGAAAAATCTCTAATCCAAGTAATATTTCCATCTTTAAAATAAAATGGATTACTATTATCTACCAAATATACATTTCCAATAGTACCCACAGACGTTAATAATATGTCTCCTAATTGTGGTATTATACTTGTTGATTTCAATTCGTTATAACGTTCGTAACTAATAAATAGTGGAATAGATATTTTTTGTCGATTAGAAAGTTCTGTTATTTCTTTTCCTCTATAAAAAGGAATACCTTCAGGAACATACTCATCACGAAAAACACGTTTACTAGATCGAACATCAGCCACATCAGAAAGACTAACAGTCCCCCAAGTATCCCTAGCTGGATTCTTAATAAAGTTCTCTCGAAAAAGGACTTGTGCCATGGATTCTAGATCGGCACAGATTTTATGATTGATCTCTATCTTATCATCAAAACTAGATAATATCTCAGCGATACGCTCTTGCTCCTCTAGTGGTGGTAGAGGGATCTCTATGTTTTTAATAATATCATAAGTAATTTGAGGGAAAGTGCCTGACCGTGATTCAGCAATTATTTGTAATAAGCTAAGAGTTGGAACAGAGGTTATCCATATATAAAAATATTTAGTAAATATTGTCTTAGGTGATTTATTCCTTAAGACTAAAAGCTTAGTAGATACTACATAATCATCTGCATCAAAATTTACATAAGCGAATCTTTTGTTTATCGGTCTAATTTCACTAAATAAAATATCATCTTTTTTTATACTTTTCTTTGCTTGACCGGGGAGCTTATGTAAAGTTAAATCAGTGCTGTTATGATGAAGGACTTTTCCATTAGATATATCTGAGGTATTAAAAAAGATAACCGATTTTTTAGGGAATTTATGAGTTTCTGAAATAGAATCAACGACATCGCCTAATTTTACTGTCTGCCAGTCTTTATTTTTAAGCATAATAATCAAAACCTTTTTTTAATAGTTCTTTTATCAAGCGATCTGTCAACTCATTCAAGCCTTTTTCATCTTTATATTTATGTGCTATAGGCATCCCAAAATCACCTAAAACAGGTTCTCCTTTACAATAATATCGTTTAAGCTCATCCATATAGGTGTGAATAGATACAGGGATTTCATCATAATTTATTTCTAGTGCGTTGGTAATTGAATTACGTCTAGTGACTTCTTTCTTTTCTGTTACTGCAATCTGATTGAGGATAGAGTCTGCTACCTCACAATCTTCTTTTAAAAATTGTACTAGCTTACGTACATCCTCATTAAAAAGATCGAATAGTCGGTTTGTACACCAAGTGTATTGACAGCCTCTTGTAAAGTTATTCTGAATATTCATAATATTCTCCTATGGTTTAATAATATATATTTTATATATCTTATATATATTATCGGCTCGAAGGTACTTCTATGATTTAATATTAAATCATAGGTTAATTTTACTGTCTGCCAGTCTTTAGACATTAAATTTTTCCATGAGTCCTCGTTCGACAAGCTTGGTATAGAGTTTTCTCATATACTCTATATAGCTCATAAAATTTATTGCAATAGGATCTTCACTAAATTCATCATCATTCTCAAAAACCAGACGGAATTGTGTCATATATTCTGATACTGTATAATTTATTATCTCTTCTTCAATCTGTTCGTCTACTACTTTGCCATTCTCATCACATATAGGTGTTGTTTTTGTATTTTGTAATTCCACAATAAAGTCTGGCACTTCGCATTCTTTAAAAAATACAAATAGCTCATCTGTATTTTTAAAATTTTGGATTAAGGCTTGTTCTATTGCCTCCAACATTGCAAACATTTGTTCTTTGTTACTCATAATTTTCTCCTAATTTTACTGTCTACCAGTCTTTATTTTTTGCCATTGAGAAGCTCTCTAAGATGCTTTTCTATCTGGACTTGTAATAAGGCACTCTCTTTAAAATTCTCCACGAGAGAGTCGTTCAAACGTGTTATTTCCTCCTCAAAATTGATAGTGTCTTCTACTTCTACCGTGCCTACATAACGACCCGGTGTCAATGTATAATCATGGGACTTAATCTCTTCAAGAGAGCTACTTTTACAAAAACCTTGAATGTCTTGATAAGTACCATCGGCATTTCTCCATTGATGATAGGTATCTGCAATTTTTAAAATGTCCTCGTTCGTAAGTTCTTTGAGACTACGGCTGACCATCTCGCCCATATTACGAGCATCAATGAATAAGACTTCATTTGTTCTCTCTCTAAACTGATGATGAGTGCTTTTGTTTTTGTTCATAATCCACAAACAAACAGGGATCTGGGTAGAATAAAATAGTTGCGTCGGTAAAGCCACAATAGCATCTATACAATCGCCTTCTAACATTGCTTGACGAATCGTACTTTCGTTAGAGGTATTACTCGACAAAGAACCGTTAGCCAACACCACACCAGCGGTGCCATTAGCACTAAGATGATGATAGACATGTTGTAACCATGCGTAGTTAGCATTACCTACGGGCGGAGTACCAAAAAGCCAACGACTGTCGCTCGTTAATTTGTCCCCATCCCAATCAGAAATATTAAAAGGGGGATTCGCTAAAATATAATCGAATTTATCTCTAGGGTGTATATCCTCATGTAAGGTATCAGCTGCTCCTAATCCTATATTACCTTCTATCCCACGAATAGCTAGATTAATTTTACAAAGTCGCCAAGTGGTAGGATTACTTTCTTGACCATAAACAGAAATATTATCAATAGATTGAGCGTGCTCAGTAATAAATTTACTCGATTGTACAAACATACCACCACTACCACAACAAGGATCATAGACACGACCTTCGTAAGGCTCTAGCATATTAACGAGAGTTTTAACAATACAAGCTGGGGTATAAAATTCACCCCCACCTTTACCTTCCGTGAGTGCAAATTTGCCCAAAAAATATTCATACACACGCCCAAGGATATCTGTATCAGATTTGCTATATAGGGTAGTATTAGAAACTAGATCAATAACCCCACCTAAAATCTGCGGAGAAAGCTCTGCTCTTGCATATCTTTTATCAAGCACACCTTTGAGAGAGTCATTTTCTTTTTCGATATCACGTAAGGCATCATCTATAGTTTTACCAATTTGAGGATCTTTGGCTTTGTTCTGAATATTCTTCCAACGAGCTTCCTCTGGTACAAAAAAAACATTTTCGGCTATATATTCATCTCTATCTTCAGGATTGCCATCATGTGCTATAATCTCTATTCTTAAAGATTCAAAACGATCTGAAATATATTTTAGAAATAACAATCCTAATAAAATATGCTTATATTCGCTAGCTTCCATATTACTTCTTAGCTTATCAGCCATCTTCCATAATCTTTCTTCGATTCCTACAGCCATAACGCTCTCCTAATAACTCTTCTTCTTTTATCCAAGCACAATTATCTATTTTATAGAAGTAGTAATGCTAGTACTAAAAATAATTATACTATGTAACTCAAATAATCACAATAAAATTTTATTAGTATTAAGTGTAGACACTCTTTACAAGCTCATCATGTAAAGGACGTGTGCGTTCTGGATTATCTAACATATAGTATTTTGAGGTTGTTCTTATATCTTCATGTCCGAGAAATTCTTGTACTAAGTGAATATTTTGACTAGATTCAAGGGCTTTTGTACCTGCTGTATGTCTAAAAAGATATAAAGTATAACGCTCATCAAGATTCAGATCTTCTCTCATTGCCTTGAATTTTTTTGAATAAAACTCTTTATTTTTGATACTTCCCACAAATAGACATCCATTAGTAAGCTCATTAAATTTAACTAATCCCATAAGCTCATCAAGAAATTTTTTGTTTAAAGCTATCGTTTTATGTTTTTGCACTTTATTCATCCATATAGAAATTCTAAGGTTTTTATAGTCTAAATCAAAAAACCCCACCTCTATTATGAGATGGGGTTTTTATTTTATCGATTTAATCTAGTAATTATTAGTCTAATATCATTAGTCTAACTATATTAGTTTAGTTATTTTAGTTCAGGAT
>CAMRBT010000100.1 GCA_947040475.1 uncultured Brevinema sp. | reverse complement strand
ATATGATGATCAAACTAAAAAAACAACACTCGCTTTATTCTTTAGACGAGTTACAACACACTTTTAACCAGATTTATGATTTTAGATCTCAGCTCATACACGGTAGACAATACACGCCCATAGACAAAAAAACAATAGCACGCTATATTAATTTATTACACCCTACCATTCGATTGGGGATAGAGTTACAAACGACAGACCCTCTATTCATAGAATTTATTAAGAGGATTTAAGATGTCAAAAAAAATATTTATAGGTATACAAAGCCGTCTTTTTTCTTCAAGATTTCCTAACAAATCTTTTGTGCATATTTTAGGGATACCGCTAATTGTCCGTGTAATCCAAAGAATGCAACAAATAAAACACCCACATACACTAGTATTACTAGTGCCAAAAAATGAAGTGTCTCAATACACACAATTTTTAATTCAGCATCATATTGATATTCCTATTTTTGGGGGACATCCTACTAATGTGCTTCATCGTTATTATCATGCTGCAAAACAATTTGATAGTCCCGACTTAATTATGAGAGTTACAGGAGACAATCCTCTTCTCAGTCCTCATTTGGCAGATTTACTAATTGATTATCATCTTGAAAATCCTTGTGATCTTAGTCATTTTGTAAAAAACACAGTGGGAACAGGTGTTGAGATTTTTAATTTCAACGCCCTAGAAAAAAGCTATAAAGAGGCAACTGCTCCCGATGAATTAGAACATGTTACTCAATATATTTATAAACATAGAGAATTATTCCATGTAGAAGAGCCTATCAGCCCTTATATTTCCGAGACTTGTTGCAAGCTTAGTTTAGATTATATAGAAGATATTCCCACCATAGAAACTGTTTTAACAAAATACCCTGATTGGGATATATGTCATCAATAAAAAAATCATTGAAATTTTTTTATTTTTAATATATACTGTACTAATGCAATTTTATGTATTAAATTTTCAAGCATGGATATACGATGAAAAACTTAGAAAAACTCATTCCCGCTAACTCCTATTCTCTTATTATATTAATTATTATGATTGTACTAATAGCTTTATTTATTTATTGTATTTACTTAACAAAAAAAACATCAAGGCTTTCTAAAGCTCTTTTTACCCTACAACGCTCTGTAAATCACAAAGAAACTATCTTCGAAAATACTATCTCAAAATTAGCTCAAGATCTACCCCTAGACAATCACCCTGCTACCCATGAAAAAAATATTTCTCAAACGATAGAACAATTGCTAAACAAGTTTTCTGTTCAATTACATAAAAACATTCAAGACAATCTTCAACAAGAACAAAATATTTGGCATGATAAATTTACTGTTTTATTAACAATACTGGGTAAAACAGAAAAAGATCTTCGTCATCATAGAGATGATTTATTCAAAAACTCTTGGACTTCTATCACTGAATTAAGACAAAAATCTCAATTATTATTTAATGACATGAAAGAAGATGGGATTTTTTATAGAATGCAATCTTTATGGCTTTTAAGTGATCTTGATTTACAACAAAAATCTTATTATGATTCTTTTCGCTATACTATTGCTGCCTTAAAACTTTATCATGATAGCAAACCTAATTTGCCATTGTCTCATAAAATAGCTTGGAAATTAGGCAATAATATTACAGAACTATCTACAAAATTAGAAAAACAACAACAACAACAACTTTTAAAAAAGTTTAATCTGACATCTACCCAAGTATTAGAAACATTCCAAGAGTTAGAAAATTTTGAAAGTAATATAGCAATCCTCCAAAAAATAAGACTTTGGAACAATCAATCTACAAACATCAGCTAATACCAAAAAAATCCTGTTATTTAAAATAAAAAAAGACTAGTATATAACTAGTCCTTTTTATTTTAAATGGTTTTCGTAGTTTCTTTTTTCATTTTAGTCCATAGCTCTGGTATTTCTCCATCATCAAAATCAAGAGTGATATAATCTTCTTCTATGGCAAGAAAAATCTCCAATTCTGGGGTAAACTCCATTGTATCAAGATCTAAATCTCCAATAGAGAACATTCCTTGTTTTTTATCATCTAGTCCATCATAAAAAATATAATAGGGATCAGAGGCAACAAAAGGCTTATCTGGGAAATCTTCTTCCCATTCTAATAAAATCTGTATATCTGTAATCTCAAAGGTAAGTAAATCTACAAATCCCCCTGTTTTTGTGATAGGATCTTTATAAATTCTTTCCATTTGAAGAAATAACATATCTTTAGTTGCTACTGATTGATAGCTATTAAACCATAATTTTCTAAATTCTTTGGGCATCTCTTGTAGTAGAGGGTGACTTTCTTCAAAAAAACTAATAAAAGTTCTTTCTTGTTCTGGTATATTATTCTTTATGGGATTGCTCTTTTTTTAATTTTTCTTGTGCTTTTTTTGCTAGATCTTGACCTGTATACCAGTCTTGAATATTTTTTCTATGCGTAACAAGTATCAAAATACTTATGACAATAGACACTATACTTAAAGGCATAGTTGTATTAGGGACAAGGAAAGCAATAATAGGGAAACAAACAGCAGCTCCCACAGAAGCTCGTCCTATAGTTTTTTTACCAATAGTAAAAAAGATAAGCCAAAAAGATGTTATCAAGGTTAAGCCAACTACATAGTTCCAAGCTAAGAGAACTCCTGCTGTTGTTGCGACTCCCTTACCTCCTTTAAATCCTAAGAAAGGAGAAAAAACATGCCCTAAAATCGCAGCCATTCCTACTAAAATTTCCATGATATCGAATAAAGATTCATCTAATTCACGAGAAACACACAATCTAAAAACGATAACTGGTATAGCTCCTTTAAAACCATCTAGTAGTGCTATAGGGAGAAAACCTTGCCAAAAACCAAATTGACGAGTGACATTCGTTGCTCCAATATTGCCTGAGCCTATTTTTCTGATATCTACCCCTCTCGCTAAGGAGTATAAAAGTCCATAAGGGACACTACCAGAAATAAATCCTATGATGATAAATAATATCCCTGAATATAATACATTATAAAATAAATCCATTAATTTGCTCCCTTATGACAACTTACTAAAATCTGCTTGATCCATAAATAATTTATAAATCAAATTTAGTAAAGCAATTCTATTTATTTCTTTTTCGTCGCCTGTTTTTACTAAGATAGTATCAAAAAAATGTACAATAGCCTCTTCCATTTTTACTAATTCTAACAATCTATCTTCATAAGATAAACTGTTTATTTTTTGAGTTACTTGTTGATACTGTAGATAAAGTTTTTTCTCAGCGTCTTCACTCAACAATGATTCTTGAAGTTCTTGTATCTTTTGATCTTTTAAGATATTAGCTATTCTTTTGGCTAGCTCTATCAAGTTGGCAAAACTAGTATGATTTTTAGTTCTTATTTGTTGTAAAGCCTTAGCTCTTGCAATATCATTAATAATTATATCCAAGTTATTTGTGAAAGTCGCATTAAGCGTATCTACTTGATAATTATAAGGCTCACTTTTTAGAATTCCTTCTAAGCGTACTTTGATAAAATCGAGTAACATTTTTTGCCACTCTTGGATATCTATCGTTAATATTGGTGTATATAAAGAAGAGACTTTCTTGAAAATATCTGTTAGAGAAAATGATTCCCATTGATATTGTACTAGAATATTAATAATCGCTATCGTTTGTCGTCTTAATGCGTAAGGATCTCTTGAGCCTGTAACTGTTTTACCCACAGCATATAAAGTGAATAAATTATCCAATCTATCAGCCAATCCTACCAAAGCAGAAAGCTTTTGGGTAGGAACACAGATTTCTCCGTCCACATTCATAGGATAGTAGTGTTCTTTAATCGCTAAAGCTACAGTATCTTTTAAGCCTTGATTGTTAGCATAATATGCTCCAATGATACCTTGCAATTCAGGAAATTCTCCTACCATTAATGAGCTAAGATCTGCCTTAGAAAAAGAAACAGCTTGTAATAAATCATTTTGGTCAATACTTGGCTCTAATAAATCTTTAAGATACGTTGCAATTTTTTGCATTCTTATTACCTTGTCTGCCATACTTCCTGCACCATCAATAAAGGCAACGGATGATAAAAGATCTGCATAATGAGCTAAACCTTTTTTGGTATCCTCTTCAAAGAAGAATTGACCATCGGCAAACCTAGCTCTCAATACTCTATCATTCCCCGCCAAAATATTATTTTTAGTGATCTCATCTTGAAAAGAAATATTAGAAGTAATAATATAGTTTGGTAATAGAACACCATTTTTATCAACAATAGGCACATATTTTTGGTGTACTTTCATTTCTGAAATTAATACTTCTTTTGGTAAATTCAAAAATTCAGAATCAAAGCTCGCTAATAAAGGGTGAGGATATTCTGTAAGTGATGCTAAAATACTCAATAACTCTGCGTCTAATAGAGCCGTTCCATTAATAGAAGAGACTATCGTTTTTATTTGTTCTTGAATAATTGTTTGTCTTTCTTCAAATCTTGGAATACAGCCATGTTTTTTGAGTGTTGCTTCGTATTGATCGGCATGAGAAAGGGTAATAGCTTTTGGAAATAATTGTCTATGTCCATAAAGAATATTACTAGATTCTAATCCAAAAAAAGTTACAGGTAAAATTTTGTCGTTAATAAGGGCTGTAATACCACGAACAGGACGAATAAATTCATACGTTTCGTTATTATGATTCCAACGCATAGGTTGAGGAAATTTGATTCCTTGGATAAGCTCCTGAAGAATATTAGGTAATACTTTTTCTAAAGCTTCCCCACTTTCTGTTTTTTGGATAAAAATATATTTTTGTCCTTTAATTTCCCTTTCTTCTATATCTGATAAAGTAACATTATAAGAATTAAAAAATCCTTGTAAGGCTCTGGTGGGATTACCCTCTTCATCGTAGGCTGCTTTTGTTGAAGGCCCTTTTTGTTCTATTACTCTGTCCTTTCCTTTTGGAGGACATCCTTCTATATAAAAAGCCAAACGACGTGGTGTCATAAAATAAGTAATAGATTTGGATTCTATCCCATATTTTGACAATAGTGCAGGTAATTGGTCTTTTATATACTGTGATGTGTTTGGTAATACCCCATGTGGAATTTCTTCAATAAGAATCTCAAATATAAAATTAAGCATTTATCACTCCCCACAATTGTATAATTGTGATTTATAGTATAAATTAATTTGTAATTATTTTCAATATAAAGCATTAAAATTATCTAAAAATATATTCCACTAAAAACTTGAATTATTAGCGTATAAGTGTTATTATATAATTATATAGGACTGTATAATAACACTTCTTTTAGATGATCTCTTTTATATAACTTTATAATATCTTCTAAGGATTGATTGTTTTTATTTCTTCCATAGAGAAGAGCTCCCTCTGAGATTAAATATTCAACAATCATTATATTGGAATTATTTTTTACCGCATTAAAAATAGGTGTTTCATGTTCGTCATTAGCACTATTAACATCTGCACCCAAACGAATTAATATTTCGACAATAGCAATATTATCAGTTGTTACCGCTAGATGCAGGGCTGTGCACCCATTTAGGTCTCGACTATTAATCAATGATCTATCATACATCAATGCCATTCTTATCATTGATATATCTTGAGTAACTACCCCTAAATGTAACAGAGAAAATTCTTTATTATTTAAGATATAATCCTTGTTAGCATCCAAATCATCATAAAAGCTATCAGGATCACTAAAATT
>CAMRBT010000099.1 GCA_947040475.1 uncultured Brevinema sp. | reverse complement strand
TTAATAGCAGAGAGAATATTTTGAGAGATAAATTTTATTTATCAGGAAAAATAGGGCTTTGTGAGATGGATCCCGATACCTATGTAGAAATAGACGAAGAGCATGATTGGCTGATGATGGAGCAAATTCTTCAAAAAAGAAAAGAAAAATAGAATCTTTTTACGATAATTAGCCTTTTTATTCTGAGAAATAAAAAGGTTTTTTTATTAATTTTGTGATTATTCTTGACTATTTGGTCAAACTATCTATATAATTAGCATAACTAAAT
Organism: uncultured Brevinema sp.; assembly: GCA_947040475.1. GTDB lineage: Bacteria > Spirochaetota > Brevinematia > Brevinematales > Brevinemataceae > Brevinema_A. Next base: position 5,537 of record CAMRBT010000099.1, on the reverse strand, counting down.
CATTCACTTTTATCAAAAATCTCAAAGGAGTTTATATGGCAACTGTCCCTAAAACACCAAAACCTGCTAGTGTTACCAAAAAACCAGCTAAAAAAACTACTAAAAAAGTAACGAAATTAACAAAATTAATTATTGTCGAGTCCCCATCCAAAGCAACAACACTAAAAAAATATCTAGGACCTAGCTACACTATTAAAGCATCTGCAGGACATGTAATTGACTTACCTAAATCAACTTTAGGGATAGATACAGAAACCTTTGAACCTCGTTATATTGTTATGCGTGATCGTAGTAAAGTGATGAAAGAGCTTATGGACGCTGTTAAAAACGCTAGTGAAATATTATTAGCATCTGACCCTGATCGTGAGGGCGAGGCTATTGCCAGTCATTTAAAAAATTATTTTGAAGAAAAAGCATTACCAAAATTAAAAAGAGATATTCCTATTAAAAGAATACGTTTTAGTGAGATCACAAAAGACGCTATTCTAAAAGCAGTTTCCGAACCTGCAGAAATTACAACAGCTCTCGTAAATGCTCAACAAGGGCGTAGAGTTATTGATAGATTATTTGGTTATGGACTTAGTCCTTTACTTTGGAAAAAAGTCAAAGGCAAACTATCTGCAGGTCGTGTACAATCTACCACTTTGAGAATTATTGTAGAAAGAGAAAAAGAGATAGAAGCTTTTATTCCTCAAGAATATTGGACACTTACTGCTAATTTAGTAGCTGAAAAACAAAAATTTCAAGCCACTTTAAACAAAGTAGGTCAAAAAAGAATAGTATCACCTAATGAATTAGAAAATAAAGATAAACAACAAGTGATTAGTTCAAAAAAAGAAATGGATGCTTTATTAAAAGAGATCAAAGGAAAAGACTTTACTGTTAAAGACGTTAAAAAAACACCTTCTCAGACTAAAGCTTCTGCTCCATTTATTACTAGTACATTGCAACAAGCTGCTAACAACTTATTAGGTTGGCCTGCTGCAAAAACAATGCGTGCTGCTCAAGAGTTGTATGAAGGGATAGATTTAGGAAGTAGTAGAACGGGTTTGATTACTTATATGCGTACAGATTCCACTCGTATCTCTCCTATTGCTGCACAAGAAGCTAAAACATATATCTTAGAACAATTTGGTGAAAAATATATTCCAAGTAAACCCAACTTTTTTTCTAATAAAAAAAATTCTCAAGATGCCCATGAAGCGATTCGTCCTTCTGTGATAGGACATCACCCCGATGCTATTAAAAGCTATTTATCAGCGGATCAATATAAACTTTATAATTTGATCTGGAGAAGATTTATGGCTTCTCAGATGGTTCCTGTTGAGAGAGCTGTTACTTCCTTGAGCTTAGAAGTAGGGCAGTGTTTGTTTACTGTTTCTGGCTCTATTGTTACCTTTGATGGTTTTCAAAAAGCTTGGAATGTAGGTGCTGACAAAAAAGAATCCAAAATACCACCCAATGTAGAAAAAGGGCAAATTATTCCTTGTACTTCTTTAGAAGAGGAACAAAAATCTACCCAAGCTCCTCCTCGTTATACAGAGGCGACTCTTGTAAAAATAATGGAAGAATTAGGTATAGGACGCCCTTCTACTTATGCACCAACAATGATGACCTTGTCAAAACGTTATTATGTTAAAAAAGCAGCAAAATCTCTTGTGCCTACGGATCTTGGTAAAGCCGTCAATAAATTATTAAGTGAAAATTTTAATGAGCTAATCAACGCTTCTTTTACTGCTGAAATGGAAGAAAAATTAGATGCAGTAGAAGAACAAACATTAGAATGGAAAAGCGTTGTAAAAGAATTTTATATTCCTTTTAACAAAACAGTCACCGAAGCTTTTGAAAAAGTAGATTCTATTAAGGGTGCTTTTGACGAAAAAACAGATGAAGTTTGTGAAAAATGTGGAAAGCCTATGCTCAAAAAATTGGGCAAATATGGCTATTTCTTAGCATGTTCTGGTTGGCCAGAATGTGTGAATGCACAGCCAATTCCTTTTGGAGCCTGTCCAAAATGTCTTGTTGGAAAAATTGTCGAAAAGCGAGGCGGTCGTCGTGGAGCATTCTATGCTTGTACCAATTACCCTGAGTGTGATTTTCTCACCAACGCCAAACCCTCAGGCAAAGTATGTCCTAATGATAAAACACCACTGTTCTTTCAAGCGGGCAAGAAAAAAATAATAGAATGTATGCACGCAGCTTGCGGATACACAGAAGAATTTAGCGAAGAGTAACAATGAAACAAATCTTAACATTCAATTTATTATTTTTACTATTATGTGGATTTAATAATACACATGCAGTAAATACAGTAAATCAATTTGTGCTTATCAATCACGAAGTTCCTATTTATTCTGATTTTGTAGATAATAAAATCATAGATAAAATAGATCTTGGGATCTCTTTTTATAAAACTGACCAAAAAGGAAATAGAGTCCAATTTGAGTATAAAGGTCAATCTGTTTGGATAGATCAAAAAGACGTTGGAGTTATTACCTTTAATGCAAAAAACTTTGTTGATGAAAGTGTTGTATTCAGTGAGTTACCTATTGTTAGCGAAAATGATCTTTGGTTTGCTTATAAAAATAAATTTTATAAAATGGATCTTGCTAACAAATCCAATCCTGACATTCAACTAAAAGCAGCACTCCCTAATTTTTCGGCGATGTCGGCAACAGAAGATAGATCTTTATTAGCTCTTACTGGGGATATAAAATCTAATAACACGAGCATTCTAAATGTAGCCCTCTATAATACAAAGCGACGTATTTTTTCTCCTTTAACTTATTTTTATGGGGATAGCACAACGATGAATTCTTTAGAATTTTCTAAAGACAATCGCTTACTCGCCTTATACTATACTATCAATGATGATGAAATATTACATATTTATAGTACTGCTACTAAAGAATTATTATTTTCAACACATAATATTTTAAGTTTTAGTTGGATTGATTCAAATTTAATACTTTATACACCAAAAAAAATTATTATGTATAAAACTAAAGATGGTGTATTGGGTGAAGAGATCACCTTGTATGATTTTAAAAAGACAATGGATAATGCTCCTGAAATGGCTAAAGTAGGGAATCAATATTTATTTCAGATCGAAGATATTATCTATCAGTATACAAATGATGGATTAGTAAAAACAGACTTTAAATCAATAGAACGAAGTCCTAATGGTGATTTAGAACATAGATCTACAGAAACCCAAAAAATAACTAGCTATAAGAATAAAAGATTAAGATCCTTGTCTGGTACAAGACCTCAATGGGAATTCATGTCCATTTTAGACGATACGGATATTGTATATAAACACCAAAATGGTGCTATTTTTAGTATTTATATTTATAATATAGAGACGGAAAAAAGTCTTCCTTACTATTGGGTAGAAGAACCATTTTATATTTTTCAAGACGCAGTGGCAGTAGAATTTATTATAGAAGATGATAGTATATTTGTTTTATTAGAAAGCCCTGGGGGATGGGTTAAAATACTACCAATACACGAGTTATTAAAGTGAGTATAAGATGAAAAGTATAATTTATATGATAGGTAATGGACTATGGACTGTTTTTAATTTATCTTTTATAGTAGGGTGTGGACTTCTTATTCTTTATGTGAGCGCTAATGCCTTTTCTAACTCCAGAAGCTTTACTATGAGATCTCCTAAAATAAAAAGAATGACTTATAGTGCTATTGATTTTAGCCATACTTGGGGTCCAAACCTTCTAGTATTCTACTTTGCAGGAAGAATGCTTCTTCGTTTACTTACATTTTTAATGGGTCTATAATCGATAAAAAACACACTTGGCACGATTTTTGCTATAATAAGTATATATAAATAAAAAATAAAACAAACAATCAAGGAGTCTATAAATGGCAAAAGATTTACTTTTTTCTAGCGAAGCACATCAAAAGATGCTTTCTGGAGTAGAAAAATTAGCGAGAGCTGTTGGAACAACACTAGGTCCTAGAGGACGTAACGTTGTTATTGACAAAAAATATGGCGCACCACATATCACTAAAGATGGTGTTACTGTCGCTAAAGAAATCGAACTAGAAGATGCATTTGAAAATATGGGTGCTCAATTAGTACGTGAAGTAGCAACAAAAACTAATGATGTTGCTGGAGATGGTACTACTACTGCTACTGTTTTAGCGCATGCTATCATTAAAGAAGGTTTCAAAAATGTGACTGCTGGTTCTAACCCTACTTTGATAAAAAGAGGAATGGATAAAGCTTTACAAGTACTCGTAAAAGAAATTAAAAGCATTGCTAAAGAAGTAAAAACTTCTGAAGAAATTAAAAGTGTTGCGACAATTTCAGGAAATAATGATCCAGAAATCGGAGCATTAATCGCTGAAGCAATGGAAAAAGTCGGAAAAGATGGTGTTATCACTGTTGAAGATTCTAAAGCTATGGAAACATTTGTTGAAGTTGTTGAAGGAATGCAGTTTGATCGTGGGTATCTTTCTCCTTACATGGCTACCAATCCAGAACGTATGGTTGCTGAATTAGAAGATCCATATATTCTTCTTTGTGATAAAAAAATCTCTTCCCTAAAAGATATTATGGGATTACTAGAAACTGTTCTAAAACAAGGTAAACCATTAGTAATTATTGCAGAAGATATTGATGGAGAAGCATTAGCAACTCTCATCGTTAACAAACTTCGTGGCACCTTAAATGCAGTAGCTGTTAAAGCGCCTGCTTTTGGTGATAGAAGAAAAGCTATGTTAGAAGATATTGCTATCCTAACTGGTGGACAAGTAATCAGCGAAGACAAAGGGATGAGCTTGGAAACAGCTACTCCTGATATGTTAGGAAGAGCGAAAAAAGTTGTCGTTGGAAAAGAAAACACTATCATTATTGATGGTGCTGGATCAAAAGACGAAATCAAAGCTCGTGTTGCACAGTTAGATGTTACTATCGCTGAAAGCACTTCTGATTACGACATAGAAAAATTAAACGAAAGAAAAGCTAAATTAGCTGGTGGTGTTGCAAACATTAAAGTGGGCGCAGCAACAGAAGTTGAATTAAAAGAGAAAAAAGATCGTGTTCAAGATGCACTTTCTGCAACAAAAGCAGCTGTAGACGAAGGAATCGTTCCTGGAGGTGGTGTTGCACTACTTCAAGTTCAAAAATCATTAGATGCCCTAAAAGGTGCTAATGCAGAAGAACAAGTAGGTATCAATATCGTTATCAAATCTCTTGAAGCTCCTATGAAAATAATTGCAGAAAACTCTGGTGTAGACGGATCTGTTATTGTGATGAAAGCTCGTGCTGCAAAACCAGGCGAAGGCTATAATGCCCTCACAGACGAATGGGTGGACATGCTTAAATCTGGTATCGTAGATCCAGCTAAAGTTACTCGTACTGCTCTTCAAAATGCGATTTCTATCGCAGGAATGCTCCTCACCACAGAAGTAATGATCACAGATCTTCCTTCTAAAAATGCTGAACCACCAATGGGCGGCGGTGGCGGAATGGGAATGCCAGGAATGATGTAAAATCATTTTAAGTATTCTTT
>CAMRBT010000098.1 GCA_947040475.1 uncultured Brevinema sp. | reverse complement strand
ACTCTCTATACAATGCTGAAATATTAGTAATATAAGGAAATATCGGCGATGCAAAAATCCTCGTAGTAATTCCATTTTTGTGTAATTCTTTGATTGCGTTCACTCTTTGTGATACGGAAGGCGTCATTGGTTCACTTAATTTTCGAAAATTATCGTCTAAAGTATTGAGAGAAATTGCAACATCAACATTTTTCATCTGTTTAAAAAGATCTATATCCCGTAAAACAAGAGAAGATTTTGTTAAAATACTGATATGAGTATCAACATCTACTAACTGCTCCAAAATACGCCTTGTATTTTGAAATTTGGCTTCCACATGCTGATAAGGATCAGTCACCGTACTTAACATAAGATTTTTACCTATCAATTTTTTGAGATTGAGTTTTTTTTCACAACTTTTAACATCTACGAATTTTCCCCAATCTTCTGTATGATCCGTAAAACGCTTCATAAATTCTGCATAACAATACGTACAATCATGGCTACAACCCACATAAGGGTTAATTACATAATCAATACCAGTAATATTGCAAGGGCTAATTAATTCTTTGACTTGGATTTGATTGATAGCGAGCATTAATCTTTGTCGTTTGCTTCGGCTTGCTTGATCTTATCTAAAGCAAGTGTCTCTTCTAACAAAGCCTCTAACATTTCTTCTTTGGAGTATTTACCTATAACTTCTCCTTTACGGAAAAGCACAGCACTAGTTTTACCTACAGCAATACCGAGATCTGCTTCTTTTGCTTCACCAGGACCATTAACAACACAGCCCATAATTGCGACTCTTATATAAGATTTAATTTGACTCGTTTTTGCTTTAAAGGCATGTACTGCTTCCAAAACATCGTATTCTACTCGAGCACAAGTAGGGCAAGAGATAATTTCTATCCCTTCTTGTCTTAGTCCTAAAGATCTCAAAATAAAGCGTCCAGCCTCTACCTCTTCTACGACATCACCCGTAATAGAAACACGCAAGGTATCGCCTATCCCTTCTTGTAATAAAGTCCCCATACCTATGGCATTTTTGACGACGGCTTGCATACCATCTCCAGCTTCTGTAACTCCTAGATGAATAGGATAATCACATTTAGTCGCAAAGAGTCTGTTTGCCTCTATCATAGTCAGCACATTACTAGATTTGAAAGACACTTTAATATCTTGAAAGTCTAGATCTTCTAATAATTTGATATGTTCAAAGGAAGAATCTACCATCGCTTCAGCAGTTGGATGAGGATATTTATTAGGGTTAAGAGACCCTGCATTGACCCCTATACGAATAGGAATGTTTCTTTCTTTAGTTGCCTTGATGACTTCTTTTACATGATCTAAATTTGGGATATTACCAGGATTCAAACGTAATCCATCTACGCCAGATTCTAGAGCAATCAGTGCTAATTTGTAGCTAAAATGAATGTCTGCAATAATAGGAAGAGGCGATTGTTTTTTGATCTCTGCCAAAGCAAGAGCCGAAGCCTCGTCAGGAACACCTAGACGAACAATATCACAGCCTGCAGAATGAAGACGAAATAACTGATCTACAGCTACTGGAATATTGACAGTTGGGACACTAAGCATGGATTGAATAGAGATCTGATGTCCAGATCCTATTTTAACATCGCCTACTGATATTTCTCTTGTATCTCTACGTTTTATATGTATCATAAGAACCTCTATAATGTACAAAAAGGGATTTGATAGACAAATCCCTTTTTATTTTTGTTTTATAATTAATTTAAAAATTTACCGTTTCATGTTGGAAAATAGATCTAACTTCTTCCATACTAAAAGTACCATCATAAAGTGGAGCTTTTACAGCAGCACCAACAAGTCCGTGCTTTTCGTATTGAGTTAACATTTTTAGATCTTCTTTTGTAGAAACATTATCTGCAAGATATAAATCTACAATATCAAGATCCAATAAATTCTCAATAGTATCTCTATCTGGGTGAGCCATAGGACCATTTTCTGTATGATTACAAAAGAAAATCTCATCAATCCCAAATTCAGGTAAAGAACGAACTAGATCAATAGTTCTCTTACCTATAGCATGCGTCATATTTTTGGTGTACACAAAACCATCTAAAGAATCTATCCACAAAGCCACAGGTCCTATATTATTAGCTAATATATTACGAAGAAATTTTTTATTTTCTATTAAAGACGTTGCTGATACAATTTTAGTGTATTTACGTTGTTCAAAAATACGCACACTACGTAAGTCTCTTATCCCACCACAGTAATAAATTCTTTCTTTAGTTTTGCTATCTAAATAATCTAATTGTTTACTGTGTTGTGGTTTTCCGATCACGGCACCATCGTTATCTTTTAGAAAGATTGATTTTGCACCTTGATCGATCCAATGCCTAATATGTAAGGTCGGATTTTTTATACGAGCGGACATACCTTGTCGTTCTGGTATTCCAAACTCAGTAATTCCTTGTTTAATCTCAACAATCGGAACAAGCCTCATGTTCCGCCTCCCAATCTAATATCAACAGTAAGATCATATATATATATTAAATTTATATATTTTAGCTTATAGATTTTTTTATAATCTATGCAATACTTCTACTCGATAGCAACTCCTCAATCACACACAAGAATCGCACAAATTATGCACAAATTATACACCTTTATTTGATTTAGGTCAAGGGCATTTTGCAAAAAAGATAATATATTTTACCTTAACATTAACAATGACTATTAAGAAATATTTTATTAATCCGATAATGAAAAAGAATTCTCATATAAGGAAAATTTATGTCTTCTAGTCATCATCATATTTCTCATCCTGATAATTTTATTCCCATTATTTTAGATATTATCAATCAAAAATACCCTAAAACTATCGTCTTACAGGGCGATCTAGGGGCTGGAAAAACTACCTTCGTGCGAGAGTTTATAAATCAGCTAGATAGCGATACTATCGTTGCTAGCCCTACCTTTACCCTGATGAATATCTATCATATAAACGATCTTACCCTACATCATTTTGATCTTTATAGACTTGGTAGTGTTGGGGAAGCTCTGGAGTGGGGTTTTGAAGAATTTGTGAGAGAATGTGACTTTTCTTTTGTGGAATGGGCGGAAAGAGCTTGGGAATTAATCCCTACTCCTTATACCTTGATAGAACTCAAACACGGTGCTACAGAAACAGAAAGAACCCTTGATATTTCTATTATATCATAAATCTATATCATCAATCAAAAAACTCTCTTAATTATAAGAGAGTTTTTGTTTAAATATTGCACAATTATTTTTGATTAAGATGCTTGTTTTTTGTCTACTGTAATACGAGCAGCACCTCTATATAAAGAACCTGCTAAATATTTTGGATTGATGCCTCTTTTTTTAGAATTACGAAGAAGATCATTGTAACGAACTTTTTTACCATCTTGAGTAACAGAATAAGTTTTTGGGTGAGCAAGATTCATTTTTGCCCGAGCGACGCCTTTACTCCCATAATGAAGATATGTTATTGTCTGATTTTCATCAACAGATTCAACAACTCCAATATGCGAGAAGTCATCGTCCCAACGCAAATTTCTATTTTTATCATAGGTGTTATCAAAAAAAATGATGTCCCCTTCTTGGAGATTTTGATGATCTAGGATTAAATTATGTTGTTTTAAACCATCCCAAATAGCACTCACCCCACTATCGCCTTGACCATATATTTTTAACAGATTCAATCCAGCCGCATGAAATAAAAAAGCGATAAATCCTGAACAATCTGCATTATATCTATAACCATTAATAGTAGGAAATTCTGTGAGTCCCACTAATTTTGGGGAATAATTTAATAATTTATTATAAAAAGCAGTATTATCATTAGCAAAGATTGGATAACTCATCATACATAATAAGGCACTAGTAATAAATCTTTTCATAATTTCTCTCCTATTCATACAATCATCGGTTTATCTTAGCAACAAACTAGACTTATTAGAGTCAGTTGATATTAATTTGATTTTATATAAAAAATAATTTAATATATATATTAAGGAGCTACTATGTTAGGAATTATTGGAGCAATGTCTGAAGAAATTTCTCTTATTTTAGAAAATATGAAGAATATTACAGAAGTGCAAAAAGGAAAAATGGTTTATTATACAGGAACTTTAGGTAATCAAGAAGTTGTCCTATGCAAATCTGGTGAAGGAAAAGTCAACTCAGCGATGGTTGCGACTACTTTAATATTTGCTTTTAATGTTACCGCTATCGTCTTTACTGGAGTTGCTGGTGCAGTTTTTTCAGAATTAGAATTGGGTGATATTGTTATTGGTACTGATTTTTTACATCATGATTTTGATGCTACAGCAATAGGTTATAAATTATCTGAAATCCCTAACAAAGATGAAGTTTCTTTGTTTATTGCAGATAAAAAACTTTCTCAACAATTTACAGATATTGCCTTGGAATTATTTGGAGACAAAAAAGTATATAGTGGGCGTATTGTGAGTGGCGATGAATTTGTTGCTTCTCCCGTGAGAATCAGTCAATTAAGAGAAACATTCGATGCTTATGCTGTCGATATGGAAAGTGCTCCTGTGGCACATGTCGCTAACAAATGCGATATTCCTTGTTGTGTGATTAGAGCGATTAGTGATAAAGCAGATAGTGTTGCTGCAGATACTTATGCTAATTTCTTCAAAGAAGCTGCTAAAAATTCAGCGGCATTGGTAGTAGAATTTACCAAAAGACATTCTTTATAATTTTTATAAACTTCATTTAACTAAAGAAAAAGACAGAATTGAATTCTGTCTTTTTTATATTTAATTACGCAATTACCTACAATTGGGTTGCACCATAACGCAGTGTGTAAGATTTAACAATAACATTGTCCTACTTTATATTAACAGATATTATTCGCTTAACATACTGTGTTTTCATAAATTGACAAATCTTCGCAAGCCTTTTAACGGATAATTCCGTTTAATTATAAGTTATTCTTAATGTTCTATATTAAAATTTCTCCAAGAAGATTTAGTTAAATGTTTCCCTCTTTTATCAGTATACACAACTTTTAACAAGTATTTTCCATTTTTCCACAAACTAACATCTATGGAATCCTTATAGTTTTGATCAGGAGTTAGCACCAAATTTAAAACTCTTTGACCTAATCCTCTTTCATAAATCTCTATTTGTATATACCGTCTTTCTTCCACATCTTCTGGTGTTGGCTCTATAAATATAAACAATCTTTCTTTCGTGATAACAGATTGTTCTTGAGGCTGAGCTATTTTAGGAGGTACACCCCATAGTATTTGGGTAAAACCAACAATCAATATCATATAAATAATTCTTCTCATAACAATCCCCCTATTTTATTTAAAAATAGGCATTATCATTATAAATATCAATTATAAAAACAAAAAACTTCTATAGAAAAATTATCCATAGAAGTTTTTTATTTTTATAATTGTGTACAAGAAATTACCAATAAAAACACCATTACCAAACATTCGTATAAGATTTCTTTCATAATAATATCCTCCCCACCTTATAAAAGATAGGGATCTACTGTCAAAAAGTCAACTAAGATTGAAAAATCAAATTACCATCTTTATCTATACTTACATCCTTAGGTATAATAGAAATAAACTCATTTACTAGTGTATCAGATTCTTTAAAATGCACTCTAATATAATTTTCTGTATAGGCTTCTCTGATTCCTTGTTTTGCTGTTTCTGTGAGAGCTTTGTAGGTTTTCCCCAAACAATATTCTTGAGCAAACTTCAAAGCTGTTTCTTGGTATACCACACGAAGTCTCTCTTCTCTCTCTTTTTTTATAGAAGGAGCAAAATCCACCATTCTTGCGGCAGTAGT
>CAMRBT010000097.1 GCA_947040475.1 uncultured Brevinema sp. | reverse complement strand
CGAATCCTTTTTAGTCTATATTTGATTTAATTAGTATTATCACTTAGAATATAACATATTGTTTATCATTTTACTATTTTTTATCACTTATTATTATTTTCTATTTTATAAAAATTAAGGTTAAAGTATGAGATTATTGTTATTGTTTTTATTATTGGGAAATATCTTACCTCTATATAGTGCAGATATTGTTTATATAAGTGATGGCAAAAAAGAAATCCGTGAAACTATTACTTCCACGAGTAGTGGTGTAATTTACAATTTTGAAAGTGATAAAAAATCATCTCAGATTATCATGCGTACTAATGAAAACCTTGCGACCTTATCTTTTACAAATATTACCAAAAAAGGAACTAATGCTTTTTATCTTTTCGGTGGGAATTTAGTTGCTATTCAAAAAGGAAAAAAGAAAACTATAAAATTACAAAATTTAGAAATTATTCTTTTACCAGAGATACAATTACAAAATTTTATTAAAAACACCAATTTAACGACTATGCGTTATTTAACGATTCGAGCTTCTGATAGTAAAACTTTCACTGCTCAAGCTGATAAAGTTTTACATACAACTACAAATATTAATAGTGTTCCCCATTCTATTGTTAATATTCATTATGATGATGTTTCGCCTAAAAAAGTAAGATTTGTTTATTTCTTTGATTCTAATGGTATTGCCAGTAAAAAAGAAATGTATTTTTTAGGAGCTAAAAAACCTCAATTAAGTTTTATTAAACAGTAAGTTTTTATTAATAATAATTTATATTTTTATAATTTATGACTATATTTTAACTGTAATAACTACATTCTTCGTATTATTATAATTAAAAATTAAGGTTGTATTATGAAATTAATATTTTTGTTCTCTTTTTTATTAGGGAGTTTTTTACCCCTATATAGTGAAGATATTACTTATATCAGTGCTAATAAAAAAAAGATCCGTGAAACTATCGTTAATATAAATAACGGACTCTGCTATAATTATATAGAAGGAAAAAGAACTTTTCAAGTTTTTATGCTTACCAATAAAAATCATAAAGCTATTTCTTTTACAAATATTACCAAAAAAAGAACTAACTTTTTGTATTTGTCTGAGGGAAATTTAGTAACTACCAACAAAGGCAAAGTAAAAGTTATAAAATTAAAAGGTTTGGATATAATTATTTTTCCAGAAATACAATTGCAAGATTTTGTAAAAAACAAAGAATTGACAAATACAGAATATGTGGCAATTCGATTAACAGACTACAAACCTTTTTATGCAAAAGTAAAAAAAATACCAGATATGATTACTAATATTAACAACATTCCTCATACCATTGTTCAAGTTAATTACAATAAAATCCCTTCTGCATTTGTGAAATTTGTTTATTATTTTGATCCTAATGGTATTGCCAGTAAAAAAGAAGCTTATTTCTTTGGTGCTAGAAAACCTCAATTAAATCTAATAAAACAATAATAGGAATATTAATGATAAAAAAAATTGCTCTTTGCTTTTCTGTTTTATTACTCTCATCTTGTGCTATTGAAGAAATCCCTAGACAACCTCTACTTACAACTCCTTTGGGATTGAAAGTTAAAACAGCTCCTTCTTCAGTTGCTGGTGGAGGAACGGCGTTAGCTTTATTTTTTACAGCAAACAATCCTGAGATTTATTTTACAGGCTATGCTATTTATATATCTACACGATTAGAAGATTTCGGATCTTTTGCTAATCCTGATGAAGTTTTTTTTCCCCTAAAACCCACTGATGTGCCTGGCAATGAAGCCCAATTACTAAAAAACATTAACAATCCCAGTGATACAAATTTAACGATATTTATTGGGGGAGCAATGTCCTTTCCTGAAAGGCGTTTTTATCCACCAGATGTATCAATAAATGGTGATTCACCTCCAGCAGATCCAACATTTGATTCTTCTAGTTTTAATAATCTTCCTGGTAATCCTGACAATCCTTTAGCTCCAGTAGGTCCTTTCGTATCAGGAACAACTTATTATTTTGCAGCATATGCTTATTCTATTGTTGATGCAGCCTACAGCCTACCATCGAACATCGCTACTATTACATTTCCTTAAGAGGTATTTTTGAAAAAATTATTAATAATCTCTTTTCTTTTCCTTTCTTATTGTGGGATAGAAGTTCCCCAGCCTGTACCTCGATTATACGCCCCAAATGGTGTACAAGTTTTTAACGCCGCATCAACTGCTGGTGTTCCTGCTGCTACAGTACGTATTACTTGGCATGGACTAAATCCTGAGTTAGAATTTTCTGGTTATAATATTTATTTTACAGATAATATAGCAGACGCTAATGCACTAAAAGGTGTTAAGATTCTCTGTAAAAACTTTAATCCTAGGCAAGCATCTTTTGTTGTTCCACGACCTTTTAATGTTAGTCAATCATTTTCCTATGATGTTACAAAATTCTACTATAATACAGGAGAATTATTTACTGACGGAAAAGAATATTGGTTTTTTGTTAAAGCATTTAATCAAGTAAGAAATCTCGAGAGTCCTCCCAGTATGTGGGCAAGTGTAATATTTTTGGACAACCTTCCTTAAATTTCAATTTTATATTTATAAGTAAATTTTTCTGGAGACACCTTAATGTCTTTTTTATCCTCTTTTAATTTTAATGTTTTCAATGATTCTAAAGAACAAGCTTTGGCTTATCCTTTGGGATCATTGTTTTTCTCGTTAGATAAAATTGCTCAAAAAAATAAACATGTTTTTATTGTAACAGAAGATAACCCTCAAGCAAATAAAGTTTTTGAAAGTCTATCTAGTATTTATTCAAATGTTATTTATTTCCCTTCTATAGAAGTTATGCCCTATTCTCATGGGATTCCTTCTCTCGATATTCTCACCACAAGAATTCAAACCATGTCTCTTCTTCATCAAAATGATAAAGCTTATATTATTGTCTGTGCCTACCCGAGTTTTATTAGAACCTTACCACCTGTCAGCTCTTTTGAAAAATCCCTTATTCAACTTTCTGAACAAAAAAAACTCGATCTTAACAACTTTTCACAAATTCTAAAAGAATATGGTTATTCTCAAACATCACTTGTCCGAGAGGTTGGGGAATTTTCTATCAGAAATAGGCTCATTGATATTTATCCTAGTCATTGTGATTCTCCCATTCGTATTATTGTAGAAGATGATAAAATCGCTAAAGTTTCTTTTTTTGATAAAAACACTCAATTAACAACTACTAAAATAGATTCTATTTCTATCCCCCCTTTAGCGGAATTTATTTTTCCAAAAGACAAAGAGGGATTTGAAGATCCTTTTCATAATACCTTAGCACATTCAAATTTTGTTGATTATTATAATACTTTATCATCTATCACAGATTATATAAAAAATCGTGAGTTTGATATTTTATTTACAGAAAAGCCAGAATTCGCTGACAACAAAATACGAGCGATTTTTAACCGTTTGAATGCAAATAAATTATTACTCAGCTCTATAAAAGAAAGTACCAAAAATGCTTCTTCCGTTTATATACACGATAGTAATGGAGAGCAATCTCCTTCTATAAAACTTGCTGGAAATTTCTCTGGAGGTTTCTCTGGATTTGTTGTTGAACTAGAAAAAACGATAGAAAATAATAAAAATTTGTTTGTTTGTTTCTTTTCCGAATATAAAGAAAACGCTAGACGCATTGCTATTATGCTCCGTCGATTTAAACCAAAACTTGTTTCTCATATCAATGATATTGATCCTGAAATCCCTGGTTTTTATATTGTTACTCAAGATTGGGAATATGGCTTTTTTGGCGAAGATCTCACAAATAATAAAAGTCTTCTTTTTATTGGTGAAACAGATATTAGCGGGAAAAAGAAAGTTTTCCGTAAAAGATTACAACAAGCGATTTATTCTAATTTTGAAACAGATATTGAACCTGGAGATGCTGTCGTCCATTTGAATTATGGGATTGGTATTTTCAAAGGCATAGAAAGAATCAACACTTTAAATAAAGAAAAAGACTATATCCTTATAGAGTATGCAGATAAACAGAAATTGTTTGTTCCTCTTGAGCAAGCAGATCTTATTGGACGCTATACGGGTGGCTTGGAAAATAAAAAAACCAAAGTCGACTCTCTCTCTGGCAAGTCATGGCAGAAAAAAAGAATCAAAGCTCAAGAAGATATCTTGTTGTTTGCCAAGCAGTTAGTAGAATCACATGCTAAAAGAGTGATGTTTGAGGGAATAGCGTTCCCTCCAGATACCGAAGAACAAAAACAGTTTGAAGATCTCTTCAAATACATAGAAACACCAGACCAAATCACTGCCATAGAAGAAATTAAGTCCGATATGGAAAGTTTACAACCTATGGATAGGCTCCTTTGTGGAGATGTTGGTTTCGGTAAAACAGAGATTGCCCTTCGTGCAGCCTTCAAATCTATTTTTGCTCACAAACAGGTGGCTCTTCTTGCCCCTACAACTATCCTAGCAGAACAACATTATCTCACTTGTTTGGATCGTTTTAAGAATTTCCCTGTTAAGACTGCTTTAATTACTAGATTTACTAAAAATGAAGAAAGAAAAGATATTATCCAAAGAATCAAATCTCAACAGATTGATTTACTTATTGGTACTCATGCTGTTCTCAATAAAGAAATTTTATTTAAAGAATTAGGATTACTTGTTATCGATGAAGAGCATAAATTTGGTGTCGCCCAAAAAGAAAAAATAAAAATGCGTTATCCTTACACAGATATTCTTTCTTTATCAGCAACTCCTATTCCTAGAACTTTGTCTCTTGCCTTGGGAAATTTAAGATCTTTCTCAACGATTCAAACTCCGCCTGAATTAAGAATTCCCGTAGAAACAGTGGTTTCTGATTTTAAAGATGAGCTCGTTGCAGAAGCAATTCGTGCAGAATTAGAAAGAGATGGACAAGTATACTTCATCAATAACAGGATAAAAGAATTGGATAAATTTGCGGATCTTGTTGCAAAATTAGTTCCCGAAGCTTCTATTGTTGTTGCTCATGGACAAATGGAAGAAGATGAATTAGAAAACGCTTTTTTAGGATTTATGAGAGGTTATTACAACGTTCTCATTGCTACAACTATTGTAGAAAGTGGTCTTGATATTGCCAATGCAAATACTATTATTATTTGTGATTCTCAACGATTGGGACTTTCTCAACTTTATCAATTAAAAGGTAGGGTTGGGCGGTCTACCAAACAAGCTTATGCTTATTTTTTATTCCCAGAAAATAAAAATATGACGGAACAAGCGAGTAAAAGATTGGATGCTCTATCAGAATATACAGAACTTGGTGCTGGTTTTCAAATTGCTAAACGTGATATGGAAATAAGAGGTGCTGGAAATCTTATAGGATCTGAACAACATGGACATTTAATTGCCATAGGTTATGACATGTATATGAGACTTCTGAAAGAAGAAGTTCAAAAATTACAAGGGAATAAAATAACTACTATAGATACTCTGATCGATCTTTCTTACGATGCCTTTATTCCCGACACTTATATCCACGATCCAGCACTAAAAATGGAAGTATACAAAAATATTATTTCACTAAAAAACTCTCTAGAAAGTGACAATCTAAAAAAAGAACTGAGAGATAGATATGGGTCTTTCCCTTACGAGATAGAAACATTATTTGAAATTTCCAAATTAAAATTAGAAGCGAATAATATAGGGATTATGTCTATTACAGAAAAATCAACGCATATAGAAATTGTTTTTTCTAGTAATTCTAAAGCTGATCCTTTCAAAATATTAGATATTGCAAAAAGTGGAGAACACCCTGTATCATTCAATCCTTACAACCCTAACCAATTAAACTATCAAACTTTTGAATCTAATGCGGAACAAAAAGTAAAAAGATTAACAAC
>CAMRBT010000096.1 GCA_947040475.1 uncultured Brevinema sp. | reverse complement strand
AATAATATTTCTGAAGAAGAATTAACAAATCTCAAAACAGAATCCGAAATTAAGAATTATGTTACTAATACTACAGAAGTGCAAAATTCTAAAAAAACTGAAATAGTACCAGTGATAGAAGATCGTAAAACTTTTAAAACTAGTATTGATAAAAAACAACAGAATATGGAAAATTAAATTGGGTGCTTACCATGAATAATGATGAAAAAGAAAGTTTATACCTAAACTTACCTTCTATTAAAAATAGAGTTTCTCGAAAAGAAAGAATATCCCTCCAAAGAAAAGGAGAGTGTACTGATTGTTTGCCTGATAGACTTGTTGCTCTTAAAAGAAGATCTAAACATATGTATCGCTTTTTTTTAGCCCTTGTTTTTATTTTTTTTGTTGTTGCACAAGTTTACCAAAGACGAGTTGATGTGGATTCTTTCTCCAAGGAAAGCTCCAGAACAATAAAAGTTTCTTTTACAAAAAAAATAACAATGACTATTGTGGATACTCCATCTCGTTATGGAATCTCTGTTGTTTTTAGAAATACAGGTAGTCAAAAGTGGGATATCAGCACTGTAAAAATTGATATACCTAATTCATCAGATAACAAAGATATCCCTATTAATCAAGTATTATCAAAAGATGACTTCTATTCTGTTTTTATCCCTTTAACACAAAAAGTTGATAAAATAAATGATATAACAATTACTACTCTTTAGGAATAAAATATGAAAAAAGCCATTTATCCCGGTACTTTTGACCCTCCAACAAAAGGTCATGAAGATATTGCTCGTCGTTCCTTAGAAATATTCGATGAAGTTATTATTGCAGTGGGTAATAATTCTGCTAAAAATGTTCTCTTTTCAGCAGAAGAGAGAGTTCAATTATGGCAAGAGATTTTCCCGGACAATCCAAGAATCAAAATAGTGGCTTTTCAAGGATTAATAGTAGAATTTGCTAAACAACAAAAGGCGACAATTATTGTTCGTGGATTGAGAGCTATTTCTGATTTTGAATATGAGCTTCAAGTAGCAGAAACTAATAGATCTCTTTACCCTAAAATCGACACGGTGTTTTTTACTGCTAAAGGGCGACAATTATTTGTTAGTTCCACTATTGTAAAAGAGATAGCTTCCTTAGGGGGAGATATTTCTAACAAAGCTCCCGAAAATGTGTGCCGAGCTTTAAAAGAAAAATTTAAAAATAACGAATCTTAATTTAACAAAAAAAGATCTAATATATATAATAATAACAAGGAGTTTTTTATGTTTATGTTTATGATGCTCTTAAACTTAGTTTTACTAGCCTTAGGTATCTTTGTTTTCAAAGACTATACCCTATTCTTAATTATACCGGGATTTATTATGGTATTGTGGGCACAGCTAAATATCCAATGGACATACAACCGTTGGGGAAAAGTAGAAACTAGTTTTACTGGTCTACAAATGGCTCAGCTTATTTTGGACGAGAATGGTATTGATGATGTCTCTATAGAACATGTTGCTGGAGAGCTTACCGATCATTATGATCCTAGCTCAAAAATCTTGCGTTTATCCGACTCTACTTATGATAGTAATTCTGTAGCTGCGGTAGCCATAGCTGCCCATGAAGTAGGACACGCTATCCAACACCATACACAATACTCTCCTCTTATTGCTAGAAATAATTTTGCACCTATTGCTCAATTTGCTTCTACAGCATGGGGCTTTGTATTTTTTGCAGGTCTCTTCTTTGGTTTACCTTTTCTTTTAGAAATTGGTATCATTTGTTTTGGTGTATTCTTTCTTTTTTCAGTCATCACTCTTCCTGTGGAATTTGACGCAAGTAAAAGAGCGGTTGTTGCCTTAGAACAAGATGGTTCTCTCAATCCTGAGGAATTAGACGGATCTCGTAAAGTGCTTAATGCTGCTGCGATGACTTATGTTGCTGGTGCAATTATGTCATTACTACAACTATTAAGATTGCTCCTTATTTTTAATAATAGAGACTAATTCTTTCCTTATCGATTAATAAAATAATAATTTAAGTAGGTATTTATCATGGCAACATTCGCCCAACAAGTCGTAGAAAGTGCACAAGCAACTCCCTTACGTCTTCTTCTCCCAGAAGGGATTGACCCTCGTGTCCTTATTGCAGCACAACAAATTATGCAATTAAAAATCGCTTCAGAAGTTACTGTGCTGGGTAATCCTGATCAATTACAAGAAATCGCTAAAGCTAATAATGTAGATCTAAAAAACATCAATATTATTGATTATCAAACAGATGCAAAATTACAAGAATTTGCTAGTGAGTATTATGAACAACGTAAACACAAGGGCATGACAGAAGAACAAGCTCTTAAAGAAATGAAAGATGATGTTTTCTTTGGTGCAAAAATGCTTGCAAAAGATCTTGGTGATGCAATGGTATCAGGAAGTTTTTCCCCAACCTCAAAAACATTAAGAGCAGCTATTTTCTTTGCAAAACCTATTTCAAAAACAATAGCTGGAACAATGGTCATGGAAGTAGCTAACAAATCTTTAGGTGCTAATGGTAGACTTATTTTTGGAGATTGTGCCGTTGTACCAAAACCAACAGCTGAACAATTAGCTGATATTGCTATGGGTAGTGCTCAATGTGCTAGAGACTTACTAAAAGTAGAACCAAAAGTAGCGATGTTAAGTTTCTCTACCTTAGGATCTGCAAAAAGTCCTGAAACAGAAATTGTTATCGAAGCATGTAATATTCTTCGTAGTAGAGGAGTTGACTTTGACTTTGAAGGAGAAATTCAGTTAGATGCTGCTATCGATCCTGAAACAGCTTCTTTAAAAGCTCCAAAAAGTCTTGTTGCTGGTAAAGCGAATGTATTAGTGTTCCCAGATCTTGGTGCTGCTAATATCGGTTACAAACTTGTCCAACGTTTTTCCGAAGGTGCTCAAGCTTATGGTCCTTTACTACAAGGCTTAACACTTCCTATCAATGATCTTTCTCGTGGTTGCTCCGCTGAAGATATCGTTATCACTTCAGCTATTACTTTAAATCAAGCTATAGCAAAAAGATAATTAATTTTTACAAATACAAATTTTATTTAAATTATTCCATGCATTTTCTGTATGGAATAATTTTTATAGCTATAAGGCTTATATTTTTATGAAAAAATCCTATATTCCTCTCAAAAACACTTTAATCAGTTCTTTGGGTACTTTTTTATCTCGTATTACAGGTATTATTAAATTCAACGTTGTGAATTATCTTTTTGGTGCTGGTGCGGATACTTTTTATAGTGCGAATGCCAATATTTTAGCATTGAGAAAAGTCTTAGGCGAAGGTCCTTTGGTTAATTCTTTTTTACCAATCTTTAGCAAAGAAAAAACAAAAGACAGTATAGAAGCTGATCGATTTGCCTCCAATGTAATCAACCAATTATTTATTGTTTCTGTTGTTGTTGTTGTTATCGGTATTATTGTTACTCCTTGGTGGACAAAAACTTTTTTACCAGGATTTAATGATGACCCACAAGCCTTTAACGAAATTGTAGCACTGACTTCTATTATGTTATTTTCAACAGTATTTTTCTCGTTTTTCTCCATTATTATGGGGATACTCAACGCTCATGAGAGATTTGTGTCTTCTTCTACTGCTCCTATTTTATCAAATATCGTTTTTATTATATTTCCTATTCTCACCTACAAACAGCTGGGTGTTATGTCTTTAGCTTGGGCTATTGTCCTTGGATCATTTGTTCAATGTGTTGCCGAAGGTATAGAATTGTATATGATAGGTTTTCGCTATCATTTTTATTTGAATTTCAAATCTGATAACATCAAATCATTTTGGAAGTTATTTTTTCCTACTGCGTTGAATTATCTTGCTCAATCTGGTATTTCTATAGGCTTGGGATATTTTGCTTCCTTCTTACCAAGAGGCTCTATGACCTATCTCAGAAATGCAAATACAATAATGATCGCTCCTGTAGGATTTATTGGGGTGGCTATTTCGGGGGCTATATTCCCTGTCTTTGCCAAAGTCAAAAATAACAAAGAGGAACTCGCCGAAGCGTGGGCTCAAGGATTAATCTTCTTCCTCTTTGCCTCTATTCCTATCGCTGCCTTCTTTCTTATTTATCCTGATGTGATGGTGAACATGATTTTTAGAGATATTTCTCGGTTTTTCTCTGGCTCTACGGGACAATTTACCCCTGAACTACTAAATGCCACAATAACAGCAGTAAAAATATTGAGCACTATTATCATTCCTTGGTCTCTTAATATTATGGTTGGTAAATTATTTTATTCTCTAGAAAAGCCAATGTTTCCTCTTTTTTTAATTATAATAAATTTTGTTGTTAATATGCTAGGCTATCATTTTTCTCGTGTTTTTGAATGGGGTGGAACAGGATTAGTTTATGCTGATCTCATCTCAGGTTGGATAACACTGCTGACTAGTTTAATTCTTATCATGTTTTATCTCCCTCAAACAAAAAAGCATAACGTTACTTTTTTCAAATATGCTTCTTATTTTAGTTTTTTATCTGCTATCTTTTGGCTTTTATGTACCCCATTATATAATTGGTATCTCACCATTGAATCTCCTTTATTCTCGTTAATATTGGGTGCTTCAATTTTTGTCCTAGGGATAGGATTGTTTGGAATATTAACTCATTTTCTAAAAATAAATCCTATTACTAATAGAAAAAATCTTACTGTATAATTAGGGAGGAATTATGATTCATAAACATCTGAGTGAATTTGAACACTCACCGAAATTACATGTGGTTATAGGATCTTTTGATGGCGTGCACTCTGCCCATCAACAATTAATAAATAAAGCAATCACCACTGCAAAACAAAATAATGAAAAATCCTTGATTTTTAGTTTTGACCCTTTACCCAAAGAATATTTTTTGAAAGAAAAATTCAAAGGCTCTTTATTAACTAGTGAACAAAAAAGAAATATATTAGAACAATTCGGAGCTGATTATACGGTGATTGTTGATTTTGAATCTATAAAAGATTATACAGAAAAACAATTTATTGATATTTTGTTGAGTAAAGCCGATCAATTAGTTATCTATTCAGGTAAAGATTTTCGTATTGGTGCTAAAGACAAAGAATCTTATTCAGGATCTCAAGTAGAGTATGTAGTTTTGGATGATATCTTAATCGCCAACAAAGCTTGTCGTTCCTCTACGATTAGAGAATTAATCCTAGAGGGTGATATCACCCTTGCGAATACCATGCTCAACAGAGAATATTCTATACATTCTCATACAGTACCAGGTAATAAAATCGGACGATCTATTAATTTTCCAACTATTAATGTCTTGCCTACTAAACAAATTATCCCAAAATCAGGGGTGTATTTTGGAGAGATAAAAATATATCATCATACATATCCTGCTGCTATCTATGTAGGGACAAGACCAACAGTGCACGGAGAAGAGCTTCGTATAGAAAGTCACATCATCGCTGATTTTCCTCATGGAGACGTCCCACCCAATACGCCAGCAGAAGTGATTTTTATTAAGCGAACTTTTGATGAAAAATCTTTCAAATCACTTGAAGAATTAAAAGAAATGTTGTATAATTATAAATCAATATCCTCGGGTCTCGCGACTGAGAGATATCAAAATAAAATGGATCGGCTTTCTTAGTTATTGACCGATTGTCCGCGGAGGAACACCATGATTACTGCTGAAGATAAAAAGGTACTTATAGAAAAGTATCGTATGCACCCAACAGACACAGCGTCTACTGAAGTGCAAATTGCTTTGACAACATTGTATATTACAAACTTGTCAACTCACTTGCAAAAGTTCAAAAAAGACCACAAGACCAAACGTCGTCTTTTAAAATTAGTAGGACAACGTAAAAGTTTGTTACGTTACTTACACAGATGCGATCTTACTCGTTTTCACAACATCGTGGAAAGTCTTAAGATTCGTGCTTCTTTCTAATAAAAGAAATCGATATGAGCCAATA
>CAMRBT010000095.1 GCA_947040475.1 uncultured Brevinema sp. | reverse complement strand
AATGGCAAAACACGACTTAACATATTCTCTTATGGGAACTAAAAGCCTTGGAAGTGTAAAAAACGCACTATCTAACTACTCAAGAGAAAAACAAGAAAGAATATTACAGAATTTTATTAATGCACTCGTAACAGATAAGGACAAGCTTTTTAATCACATCATAGAAGATGAGGAACTAAAAAGCTTTATGAATCATATCAAAGGAAAAGCCTTTTATAAAGCCTTAAAGTCTTGCGATAAGGTTTCAAAAAGATATCCTAATCTAATAGGAGAAATATTTACCGAGTATTATCATAAAGGATGGAGACAAGACGCAGGGCAATTTTTCACACCTCAACAAATAGCAGACGAGTTAGATCGTTTTGGTGCAAAATACGATAGCATTTACGATCCATGTGCAGGAGTCGGTGCATTATTACTAGGAAAAAACCTTGTATCAGAAACAGGAGTAAGATACGCAGGAGAATTAGAATGGGTGAAATTTTGGTATGATCTCAACGCTTTATATCACGGCGAAACATTTACACCTTATGATGATTCTATTGTTGACCTTATGCTTTTAAATCCTCCCTTCAATACAAAGATCATAGACGATCAAGGCAAAGAAAAAGATGGGGTTTTACACTTCTTAGAACTTGCTAGTAATAAAGCTAATAAATTAACGCTAATCATCCCCACTAGTTTTAGTCGTACAAATAGAACATATAAAAAAGCTTATGCTTACTTTGAAGAACATTTTAATGTTTTAGGTTGTAAACATTTAGACAATGACGTCTTTTCATGGTTTGAAACAAAAGTTAATACCATGATTCTATATTGTGAAAACGTAACACAAAGAACAAGATCCGAGTTAGACAAAAAAGCTGAAGAAGTAAACTACTACAAAAAACAATACAATTCTAGTGAGTGGGAGTCCATGGGAATAGAAGAGCTAAAAGAAATGCGATTGATAATCTTAGAGGACTTAAATAATGCTCATCAAGAGGCTATGAATAACAAAGTTAAAGACGAAACAGTATTTCAAAAGAAACTTGCTATAGGGCTAGAGATTCAAGATGATCTCATGCTATTAGACAAAATAGCACTAGAGAAAAGACCTTATAAACAATTATCTTTATTCAAATAAAAACACTGGGGATAGTTATGTTATGAAAAATAACCTCTGACTATGTCCTTTATATTAATAAAAACCTATACCAAAGGAACAATAAAATGAATACACAAAAACAACTAAATTATTTTGAGTGTGAAACACCTGTGAAAATGGTTTTTGATTTGTCCACCATAGGAGAAGTCCTCGAATATGAACTGCCTATCAATAGTATCAATGATATTATTAAGGACTTACAAGAAACGTATGGTATTGATATACAAGCTTGTAAAAGAAATAGCTACGATGATATTAAAAAATCAGTAGAAGAGCATTACAGGGGCGAAGATGTGGAATGTGATATTTGGTACGAAGATGAGCTTGAAGTACAAACGATCTATAGTACGATAGTATTATTAAATGGAGGTGTGCATTCTTATAACTTTGTATCTTGTCTTGATAGAGATATTTTTATTAATGAAATAAACAAACAAGACAAGCATATTAAAACCTTTTCAAGTGATAAAAAGCTCATCACTTCTATAGATGAAGCCCTTGAAAAAGCACAAGATTTATTGTTAAAAAATAACTATAAGGAGGATAAAGAACCTCTTAATATGCCATAAAATTAATATACTATAAAATTAATATGCTTATAAATTTAATCTAACATTTAATACTAAAAATTGGGGTATAAGGAGTATATTATGGCTTTATGCAAAAGAATAGCAGTAGACAAAGACAATAATTTAATCTTATTTCTTAATACACCCAATGGAAATAGAAAATCACATAACTTCACAAAAGAAATGAAGAAAAAGATGAAAGATAAAAAATTAGACTTTCATACTGTACTACAACTGCTTATACAAGAAATATATAATAAAAATATAGAGGGCTTTTATTCACCTCAAACAAAAAACAATTTGACCTTTGTGTTAGAATGTATTGCCCATAAAAAAGAGTACGAACAATATGTTATTAACGATCAATTAGTCTTACCCTTAGAAGTTGTCAAAATAGAATGGGGCTTTATACAAAACATCATTAATAAAAAAGATAAAGTCTATCTATTCAAAAACAAATACGAAAATTATTTTATTGATTTTAAGGGAAACCCTTCTTCTCAACAAAGAATGACCATATTAATAACCACAGATCAAAAAGCATCCGCTACCAAATTAAGCTATATAGAAGTATTAGCAATGCAATCAATATTTAAGATATTCATGAGTGACTTTCATTCAGAATCTCTTATTACTGTATTCAAAAATGCTAAAACACTTTTTTCAGCTTAGGAGTATATTATGTCAGCATATTTATTATTACCTACAGAGGAAAATTGTTTGAAAGCATACATACACAAAAATTTTACCCCTGAAGAACTAGGATCATTATTAGTAAGATTCTTTAATACTACAGAACAGAATAAGCTCCTCTTTAAGAGAGTGATTCAAAGAATACACCACATAGAAAACAATAAAATCATCCCCATGACTACACAAGAAATAATAAATAGTGGATTAAGACTTAATCTCTATCCAGCAATTGATACCAGGGATTTATCAGAGATATTAAATAGCTATGGTTGTTATGAGGTAAAGTTTACTTATGTATTTCAAGATGAAGAATGGATTTGTTATGCTAATTACAATCATAACAATAAAAGAATCATGGAGGAAATACACCTCTATAATGATTATTTTAAGAATATCATCTGAAAAATAAGCATAGCTTGGGGTTGTACTAAAAAAATAAATACGAGGAGACTCTTATGAATAAAGATTTTATAAATAAAGACTTTATAAATAAAGAAACATTACAAGAATTCATAGCAATACTTACTCCATTAAGCGATTCTAACAGAAGGATACACCTAAAAAACTACATACGCACCTTACAAAAAGTAGGGGCGTATCAAGAATGCAGACCCTATTTTATACAGTTGGCTAGTTATCATGCCTGTATTAAAAACAACATCGTGTCTATCCTTCTCAATGAACACAATCAAGACTTTATCAATCAATATATAATATTTCACTTTGGGGGAACTATTCAAAATAATGTGTGCTCTTGCCCTTACAATCCCTACTTGATATTTCAATTAGCAATGCAAGGCTATAAAATAAAAGGACTGGGCAAAAAGAAAAAGCCCCTCACAAAAGCACTAACAAGCCCTTATAGTAATTTCTTATCTGAAGAACAAAAACCCTTTATAGAATCCTATAAAGCACAAGGTCGATTACTAATGCCTCATACCATGGGAAAAGGAAAAACACCTTCAGCTATTATTGCCTGTAAAGAAAGGAATAGTCGTCGTATTTTACTGACTACGACTAAGTCTACAATAACAAATTGGGTAGAAGAATTTATTAAATTTGGATTGTTAGAACACGAAAAAAGTGAATCTCTTATTATTTCAGTAATTCATAGAGGGGTAAAATTTCTAAAAAATAACAAAACAAACGCCGTTACAACTTATAGTAACAAACATACTCTCTTTGGTCAATGGATAAAAGAAGAGAAGCTTACTGCTATGACTGATGATAAAGCTCAATTACAAAAATCTCACGTGATCATTGTCACTCATTCAGCGATGTTAGAAGCTGAAAAGTTACTACTATTTTTAGAAAAAATTAATATAACTATTGATACCCTTATCATAGATGAAGCCCATCTTGTTGCAAATAGTGTTACAAAAAGAGGGGTAAAATTAAGATCTATTACTAAAAATATTAAGGATATTCTCCCTTTAACTGGGACTCCTATTAACAAAATATCTACTCAAGAAATCATGTTTTATTTAGATATTCTTTACCCTAATCTGATTTTTCATGGAGACTTACATAAAATGTTTATCACGAAAGAAAAGGGGAAAACGGTTTTCAAAAATGTCCATGCTTTACATAGACTTATTAAATTAATAGCACCACATCGATTAATATGGGATGAAAAAAGCACTGAAAAATATGGGGTAGGAGAGCTCGTCGTCAATACTGTTTATTGTGAATCGACGGAAGAATTAAAAGCTAAAATAAAAGAAATAGACAAGAGCCATCATAACGGCTTGGTAAAGAGTCAATATAAAACTCTTGCATATTCTCCCTACAAAAAAGAGAAAGCTATAGAACTTATTGAAATTGCCTTAAAAACAAAAAATAAGATCGTTGTGTTCTCAGCTTTTAATAGCGTATTAGAGGCTTTACTTGACAAATATTCTGAAAATGCTATACTAATAACAGGACAAACAAACAATAGGGGAGCTTTGATTAAAAAATTCAAAGAAGATCCAAAGTGTACTATCTTCTTAGGTAATATTAAAGCAGCTGGAATAGGGATTAACCTACAAAATGCCGATTATACTATTATCATCGAACCTGGCTACGAATCCGAAAAAGTACAACAAGCCATAAAAAGAACGCATAGAAGGGGTAATACCTCTCCTATTGTTACTGTTGATATGATCTTAGTAGCAGGCGAAGTCTTAGAAAATAATAAAGAAAATATTATCAATAAAAAAGCCTACGCCTCGTCTATGATAGTAGATAATACAGGCGATAGTGTTATGGGCTCATCTTGTACGACTAGGGAATATAATACAAGTGGGATACTTGATGATATGCTAGCTCAAAAAAGAAAATTTGAATCGTTAAAAAGAGTAGAAAGACAAGAAAAGCATAGGAATGAATACGATAGACTACAATTAGCTTTGAATGAAAATAGACAAAAGCTAATACAAACAACGCCTACTACTAATATACCGAATTCAAGGCAACAATATATAAAAAGAGAATTAGAATCAACAAAGAAATATTCTTGGTATGTGCCTAGCTGGAGGAAATAATTATGGATCAAGAAATATATGTAAATATGACACTCAATGAAAATGAAAAGTGGGAATGTTTATCTATTTCAACAAAACCTACCACAGAGTTATCAATGAAAGTAGAGTTAGCAACAAGAGTAGGGTTTGATAAAAATGATAAAGAAAATGCTGACTATAAAGAATATGCAATAAGTCCTGTTTGTGTTAATCCTATTTTATGGAAAGAATTGACTCAAGAACCATCAACACTTGAAGATATTGTCAAGCTTGTAGCCAATTTCATACAAGAAAATTATATAAATATACTAGAGGTGTAAGAATGCTTGTCTCAAAAGATTTTAATATTAGTTCAATAGGTAAAGAAATAATATTAGAAACAAGAAATAGAACCCCTAATATGCCTCCCATTCAAAAAACAGGTGATTATTCTCATTTTATACAAGAATTTCTTAATCATTATAATAACAATCCTCCCTCTATTATGGATAAATGTTATGAACCTATTATTGATGATATGACTTGGGATAGAAAAAGAGAAAAAGCTGCTAATCTGAGGATACAACTGAGTGAAGAGATGGCAGAAACTTTGAAATCGTATAAAGAAGATCATGGTATTCCTATGGTTAGAATATTCCTAGCTACGATGTACTTCTTTTATACCAAAATGCCTAAAGATCTTATTATAAAGTATACACCTATACATAAGGCTATTCCTTTATTTCTTACTTGGGATGTTGCCGAACTCTTAACAGAATGTTCAAAAAAATACGCTTACCCTCCTAGCGTTATCTTAAAAATAGGACTAAGCCACCTTAAACAGAAAAGCTTCCCTAAAAAGAAAGCTGAAGAGATAGACGGCACTCTTAATATAGGATCTCGTAACTACGAAAGAATTATCAATATCTACCCTGCTGTATATAAAGAATTTATAAAACTCTATGATAAAAATAAAGATAAGTATTATTCACGAGTCAATATAACAGAAATACTAATACAATCTACCGAAGTGTATTTATCAAAATTAGTACAAGATCTAAAAAACTCTCTATAAGCGGAAAAGCAAA
>CAMRBT010000094.1 GCA_947040475.1 uncultured Brevinema sp. | reverse complement strand
TTAGTCCATTTTCTATTCTATCTTCAATAATTTCCCTGTAGTAGGATAAGAATTTTTCTTTCTCATCGCTTTCTAAATCTGATAAGGCGAGAGCTAATTTTTTTAAAAATTCAGTTTTAGTCATTGCTATATTCTCCCTCTATATATTTATAAACACGCATTACATTTTCCCAATCTTGTAGAAAATCTTTTATACGATCTTGCCCCACAGGAGTGATCTTATAATATTTTCTCAGACGGCTATTATGTTCTACTGAATAAGTACTCACAGCCCCTGCACTCTCAAGTCGTTTTAAGATGGGATAAAGCGTTGATTCTGATATCTCAATATAGGCGGATACAGCTTTTATAAGCTTATAACCGTAGACATCTTCCTTTGTCATAGAGGCAAGCACACAGATCTCAAGTAAGCCTCGTTTTAATTGTACATCCACTTAATACCTCCGTATCAATTATACTATACCATACATAGTATAATGTGTCAATAAGTATTCATTAAAAATATAGAAAAAATATTTTGTGAATATTTACAGTCTAGTCAACAGAAAAATAATTGTATTAATATCAATGATATAGTATAATAATAATAATTAAAAACATAGGGGTAAATATGAAAATTATAAGTATTTTATTTTTGATCTTAAATGCGGTATCATTGTCATTTTCCAATTCAAATGATTTATATGATGCTATTGCTGATCGTGATATCACAAAATTAGAAGAACAGATCAAAAAAGGGGGAAATCTTAATAAAGATTCTGATAATGATGTTCCTTTAATAAAAGCTATTCAATTTAGCAACATGGATGCTGTTGAATTATTATTACAAAAGGGGGCTAATCCTAATAGTTTTAACGATTATGGAGATAGTCCTATTGCTAATGCTGTTGGAGGCAAACAAAAAATAACATTTGATCTATTGTTACAATACAAAGCTAATATAAAATTAACAAATAGTAGTGGAGATAGCTTATTTTACAATGCGCTCAACTCTGGATCTCTTGATATGTTACAACTACTTATAAATCACAAACTGGATATTAATCATCAAAATAATAGTGGTGATACGCCTCTACACCAAGCTGTTACCATGAATCAACTTGGATTGGCTGACCTCTTATTAAAACATGGGGCTAATCTTAATATTAAAAATAATAGTGGTAACACTCCTTTATTTTATGCTGTTGCGTCAGGGAATACAGGAGTAATCAATTTATTACTACAATACAAAGCCAACATACATGAAAAAAACAACTATGGTCAAAATGTTCTACACTACACCATAGAAAATAGAATGCTAAATTATGAAGTTTTAAATCTTCTAGTTAAGGGTGGTATCAACATTAATGACAAAGATAACTATGGTCAAGTCCCTAGTTATTACGCCATACAAAATGAAAACATAGCACATCTTAGATTGCTAGCTAGATACAAATCAGATCTATCAGCAAAAGATAATTACGGCGATACCCTACTACATCAAGCTATAAAAAGAAACAATCTCGATGTCGTACAATTTCTCTTACCAAAAATAGACTATCGTATCAAAAATCATCATGGACACACTTCATTTCATTGTACTGCTAGACAAAATCAAATGGTATATTTCAAATTATTACTAGAAAAAGGTGCTGATGTCAACGAAGTCGATAACGAAGGAAACTCTATTTTAATGCTTGCTATTGATAATGTTGCCTATGATTTTATAAATTTAT
Source organism: uncultured Brevinema sp. (assembly GCA_947040475.1). GTDB lineage: Bacteria > Spirochaetota > Brevinematia > Brevinematales > Brevinemataceae > Brevinema_A. The sequence continues at coordinate 4,408 of CAMRBT010000094.1, read as the reverse complement.
TATTAGCGATGAAAGTTGATGTTAATCATTCAAATAAAGATCAACGAACAGCTTTACATGAAGCAGCAGAAAGTAAACAAAGACACATTGTACGTAAATTACTAAATGCTGGGGCTATGAAAAACAAAAAAGAAAGATGGGGTGATACTCCTTATTCCATAGCTCTAAAAGATGATGATCTTGTCCTACAACAAATGTTAAAATAACTCTCAGCTAAGAGCTGAAAACAACAAAAATTCTTAACACCCCCCTAAGCAAATTTATCTTTAAAATAAAAACACCCCTAGAGAAATCTAAGGGGTGTTTATTTTTATATGTAGACTGTTTTTTATTACTACTTTCCAGAAAGATATTTTACGATATCTAAATTATCTTTTTTTGATGCCCACACTAATGCTGTATAGCCTTCATCGTCCTCTACACTTGTATCTGCACCATTTTCTACAAGGAATTTCACTATATCTAAATGATCATTATATGCAGCCCATATTAGTGCTGGTGTTCCACTACCATCTTGCATATCAATATTGGCTTTTTGACCTGCGAGGTATTTTACGACTTCTAAATGTCCATTAAATGTTGCCCATATTAATGCTGTGTTTTCTGATTTATCCTGCGTATTAATATTTACTCTTTTTCCCACAAAGTATCTTACTATTCTTAAGTCACCTTCTTTTGCTGCCCACATTAATGGAGTTACACCTTTATTGTCTGTAATATTAATATCAGCTCCTTTATCTACAAGATATTGTGTTATATCAAAACGCTCTGTATCCAAAGTTGCAAATAAAGCAGAATAATCATCGTTGTTTTTGGTATTAATATTAGCACCATTTTCTACAAAATATTTCACCATATTAAAATAACCTTTATAGGCTGCTCCTAGTAATGCCGTATTACCACCTTTATCCCGCAAATTAATATTAGCTTTGTTTTCTACAAGATATTTGACTATCTCTGATTGTCTTGTTTGAGCAGCCCAGCTTAATGGAGGTGTCCCTTCTTTACTTTTCATATTAATATCTGCTTTATTTTTTACAAGAAATTGAACCATTTTTAAATTACCTGCTTTGATAGCCCATATTAATGGCGTAAATCCGTTTTTATCATAGGTGTTAAGATTAGCTCCGTTTTGGATAAGGTATCTACTTACATCTATATTCTCACGTATTAAAGATCTCATTAATGCAGTATAATCTTCGTTGTTTTTCATGTTAATATCAGCACCATTCTCTACAAGGAATTGAACCGTTTTTAAGTTACCTGCATCTGATGCCCACATTAATGGAGTAAGATCCTTTTTGTCCTTTGTATTTATATCAGCACCATTTACCACGAGATATTTTACTATTTCTAAATAATTTTTGTGTAGAGCCCTCACCAATGGTGAATAACTGTACTTATCTTTTATATCAAGATTAGCTCCCTTATCAACAAGGTATTTTACAACTTCTAAATGACCTTGTGATGAAGCCCACATCAATGCTGTTAAACCATCTTGATCTTGAATATTAAGATCTGCATTTTTATCCACTAGGTATTTTACTGTTTCAAAATGCCCTGCTATTGTAGCTCTTATTAAAGCTGTATATTTGTATTTATCCTGAATATTAATAGTGGCACCATTATCAACAAGGTATTTTACTGTTGCAAAATTCCCTGCTTCTGAAGCTCTTATTAGTGCTGTATATTTATGATTATCTCTTATATCAAGATTAGCACCCTTATCAACAAGATGTTTTACAATCTCTATATGTCCATTAACCGTAGCCCACATTAATGCTACATGACCATTTGTATCTTTAATATCCATATTTGCTTTGTTATCAATAAGATATTTTGCTATCTCTACATGTCCTTCTTCTGAAGCTCTTATCAATGCTGTTTTTTCTTCTGAATTCTTCTGATCGATATCGGCACCCTTATCAACAAGATATTTCACAACCTCTAGATGATTTAATTTTGAGGCTATTATTAATGCTGTTTCTTCTTCTTCATTCTTTTCATCAAGCTGAGCACCCTTATCAACAAGATATTTTACAATCTCTGGATGATTTAATTCTGAGGCTATTATTAATACTGTATAGTTATCTGCACCTTTTATATTAAGATTAGCTCCCTTATCAACAAGATATTTTACAAGTTCTATATAATTTTTGGCTGAAGCTATCATTAAAGCTGTATAACTACTATCTCCCATTATATCAAGATCAGCTCCATTATCAACAAGGTGTTTTACAATCTCTGCATGATTGTTACCTACAGCAAATATTAAAGCTGTATAACTACTATCTCCTATTATATCAAGATCTGCTCCCTTATCGATAAGGTATTTTGCAATCTCTGCATGATTGCCAGCTACAGCCCACAGTAACGCTGTAAAACTATCACCATCTTTAAGATTTAGATCTGCACCATTCTCAACAAGATGTTTTACTACTTCTAAATGTCCTTCTCCTGCTGCTCCTATCAATGCTGTTTTTTCTTCTTCGTCCTTTTCATTGATTTTAGCTCCATTGCTGACAAGAAGTTTTACTTCTTCCAATTTACCCGCTGAAGAAGCCATTATCAATGCTGTGAAATCCCCAGGATTTTGTGTATTAACAGAAGCTCCTTTTTCGGTAAGATATCTTACAATTTCTAAATGTCCTTTAGACGAAGCATAAGCTAATGCTGTAAGACTATAGTTATCTTTAATATTCATATCTGCTTTATTATCAATAAGATGTTTTACTATTTCTAAGTGTCCTTTTTCTGCAGCTTTTATCAATGCTGTTTGATTTTCTGCATCTTTTTCATTTATATTAGCTCCACTACTGACAAGATGTTTCACCGTTTCCAAGTTACCCTCTGAAGATGCTAGTATTAATGGTGTTAAATTACCCAAAGTTGGTGTATTGATATTAGCACCTTTTTCTGTAAGATATGCTACGATATCTTGATGTTTAGATACTGCCGCTACTGTTAATGCTGTGAAATCATTATAGCCTTTAGCATTAAGATCTGCTCCATTCTCGACAAGATATTTTACGATATCTAGATATCCTGATGCAGAAGCTCTTATTAGTGGGGAGGTCAGGTCTTTGAATTGCATATTAATATTAACACCATTCTTTATAAGAAGCTGTACCTTATCTAAATATCCCTCATTTATCGCTGCAAATAGTAAATGAACACCGTCTTTGTTTCTTTGATTAAGGTTAGCACCCTTTTGAACAAAATATTCCACAATATCCAAATTGCCTTTGTCAAAAGCTACTAGTAATGGTGTTTCACCGTATTCATCTTTTCTACTGATATTGGCTTTATTTTCTACAAGATATTTTACAATGTCTAAATGACCTTCTTGTGAAGCCCAAAATACTGCTGTTCTCTTATTTTCATCTTCTATATTAATATTAGCACCATTCTCTATAAGAAACTGTACTCTATCTAAATATCCATCGCTTGTCGCTACAAGTAACACAGGAACACCTATGCCATTCTTTTCATTAACATTAGCTCCCTTTTGAACGAGATATTCTGCAATATCCAAATTACCTTTATCAAAAGCTGCTAAAAATGGTGTGTAGCCATATTTATTTTTTTTACGGATATCAGCTCCATTTTCTACTAAATATTTCACAAGATCTAAATGGCCATCTTGTGAAGCCAACAGTAATGCAGTACTTCTATTTTTATCTTCTGCATTAATATTAGCACCATTTTTTATAAGAAATTCTATGGAATCCAAGTTACCTTTTTGTGCAGATTTGACTAATAAGGGAAGATTTCTTCTGATTTTATCATTGATATCACCGCCATTTTGGACAAGATATTCCACAATTTCAAAATACCCTTCTTCAAAAGCCAAAACTAATGCTGTACTACTTTTATAATTATCTTTTATGGTAAGGTCGGCACCTTTTTCTACGAGGTATTTTACTACTTCTATATGCCTTTTCCTCGCAGCTAACATTAGAGAGCTCATCCCTTCTTTATCCCTTACGTTAATATCAGCTCCTCGTTCTACAAGAAGTGTTACCATTTCTATATTCCCTTTATAGGAAGAGTCTGTCAATACTGTGCCACCTATCTTGCCCTTTGTTTCAGTGTTAGCACCCTTATCAAGAAGATAGTTTACAATATCTAAGTTATTACCAAAGACTGCCATTTCTAAGGGAGTACGCCCATCTCTATCTACTTTATTAACATCAGCACCATTTTGTTCCACACATTTTTGTATCCCTGCCAAGTCTTCCCTAGCTATAAAAGTCATAATCTGCCCATATGTTGGTGAAATCGAAATTAAACTCAATAATAATATAACTACTCTAAACATCGTACCCTCTTTATTTTATAAATATTTTTCTAAAACATATCATAACTTATTTATTAAAATTTTGCCACAAAATGACATCTTTTTATA
>CAMRBT010000093.1 GCA_947040475.1 uncultured Brevinema sp. | reverse complement strand
CCTCCTGTTTTTTATAGTAGTACAAAGATACTCAACTTTTTTTTATAAGGCAAGGGCTTAGGGGTAATATTATAATCAGTATAGATAGAGAAATAACTTGCTAGAAAAATAATATAAAATTATTATTGCCATATCTTTATTATATTGTATAATAATAGAAGTGATACTAGTAATAATTTCTATAGAATTTTCTGTAGAAATATTTTTTTGATCTTAATATATGAAATAGTTTTTGTGATAATTCACAGAGTTTACTAACTGGATATATAATGAAAAAAAACATGAAATTGGATAAGATAAAACAAGAGTTTATCTTATGAGGAGTTTTTATGAAAAAAATTATGCTAATGCTATTAGCCTTTGTGCTAATGAGTTGTTCTACAACGGATACGGATACAGGTAGTGGTACAAACCCTAACCCTATTGTGCCACTACCGAATGTGCTAACAGGTACATGGGAGCTGTCGGAAAAAGAATTGATGGCTATTGATGGTACTACAGGTACTACACTAGATAGTTTCTTCATCTTTAAGGATGATAAGACTCTTACTATTAAGGGTAACACAGGTACAGTTCTTGCTACTGCTAAGATCGAGAGTAGTGAGAATTTAAGTCTTGCTCTTGGATCAGACCCAGCAACAGAAGTAGGTGTTGCTTTTGTAAAATTTGATGCGACTTCAGTTACCCATGCTGATAAATATATTGCTTTTGTTGCTACTGATTGGAATTTATACATGTCCCGTATTGGAGATAGTATAGCAGATGTAAAAGCAAATCTTCTTCTTACAGATGCTACAAAAGGCGGAGCTATTAAAGCTTTTGGTAATAGTAGCGTTAGTGCAGAGCCTACATTCATAGCAAGCTCAGCTACCTTAGTAGCTCAACTACAAGGAGATTGGGGATTGTCCAGAACTGCTCTTAAAAGTGTCGCTGATGATTCTGTGGTTGTTGCAAGCTATTCTTTTTATAATATAGCTAGTAAAGCTGTAACTGTAAAAGACAATAAAACTGGAGCAGTTATAGGAGCAGCAACTATTGAAGATACCGTATCTAAAATGAGAGTGAACCAAACTGTTATTGATGTTTACACTCTAACTGTTGGAGCAGATAAAGTAGTATTTTATATGGACGGAGAATCTATTTTAGTTTCTCCCGTAGGTACTATAGAAGCTATAAAAGCAGAGGTATCCAGAAAAGAATTAACAGTACTTTTACAAGGATCAGACATGATAGATACTATGCCTACAGTATTTCCTGATTTTGCTACAGTTTATGCTCCCTTTAAAAGTAGCACTGCTGTTAACACATGGGTAGGGGAAAGACCTTTTGTAAATGAGCTAGGTCAATCTGCTGATGCTACCATACCTAGAGCGATATTTGTTGACGATACTAAAGTAACTTTAGGTGGTACTCTAGTAGCTGGAGATATAGAAAAAGCACTAAGTCCAGAAAAATTAAGAGTTACACTCGATGGGGCAACAAAACCTATTTTTGTAAATGTAATTTGGTCTAAATTTACTGCTGGTGCAATTAACGATAAATATGTAGGTTATTTCATAGAAGGTAGCAAACTTTATTCTACTATTGTAGGTACTCAAGAAGAAATTCGTGCTGATCTTGTAGTTGCAGATAAAAAAGTTAAAGTTCTTTCACTAGAAATGACAGACCCAGATGTTTTAAAAGTATTAACAGCTGCTTTAGTAGGAGAGTGGGCAAATAGTATTACCCCAATAGACAATTGGACAGAAGGGGAAATTATCCCTACAGCTGCAACATATACATTTGATGCAGATGGAGTCGCTACAATTACTGCTGCAGACGGGTTTACGATGACGGCAACTCCTGTTAGAGCATCAGTATCTCCTAATCCTGCAATACCAACAGGAACTCCTCCTGCAATGATGGGGCATTTTATTATAAATGCTACTAGAGAAAATGGATTTATGCCAAGTATTGCTTTGCAGTCCAAGAATGGAGCTTTATTATTAGAATTAAAAGATTCTAGTGGTGTTTCTAAAGGCTTTGTAGGAGCTTTTGTGTTTGAAGATATGAATAAACGTAAAGCTCTTTATATCACAAGAGTAGCAGCAGGTATTCCCCAGTTTAAAAGTCAATGGGGATCTGGAATACCTGAGATAAAAGGGAATGATGTCTACGGAGTCGTAGTATCAAAAACACCTTAAGCATATAAAACAATCATCTAATATATAAAGATTTTATACATAAAGACTTTATACATAACACACCCATACGGGATTAGTATGGGTGTGTTTTTTTTTGATTATTCTATTAGAAGTCTGTAATGGGAATCATTCTATTAGAAGTCTTCGATTGGAATCATTCCACTGATTTTATAAAATTGATCTTACTATTCCAATCAATATCATTGGTGTTCGCTGAATTAGGGTTAAAAGCTTGATAAATATCCTTACCATCATTTGCCGTAATTAAGGCAAAATACAAAGGCAAAGCTGAGCTTTTTTGTAGGTATATCGCTTGATTGGACGATAGGGTTTGTATATGAACATAGTTGTAATTATCAGGATCTAAGGTGCTTTGATAATGGATGATTTGCCCATCGTTTTGCACTCTGTATTCTTGTGTCTTGTCAAGATCTCCCTCAAAAGTCCAAGTATAATAAGTTTTACCTTTAATACTACGCATGAAGGGATCTTCTATGCTGTCTTTAGAATCGGCTAAGGTACACTGCACGATGATTATTAATAAGACTATAATATATTTCATAAGAACTCCTACTTTATCTTTATTTAAAGATAATCAAAAATATTTGAATAATCAAAAATATTTAGAAGTAGGGACTAATTTGATATTGATGAGAATGATGTTTATATTTGAATCAAATATATTTGAATATAATACATCTATTAGGAGACATTATGAAAAATCCTTCTTCTTATCATTTTGACAAAGATAGTTCCAGTACCCCTATTTATGGTAGTTCAGAAAGTGATCACATTTTGCCAAAGGAATTCATGCCAGCAAAATCTTTAGATCCTCAAATAGCCTATAGAATGGTAGCCGATGAGATTTTACACGATAGTAATCCTCGCTATAATTTGGCAAGTTTTGTTCAGACCTATATGGAACCAGAGGCTAAACAAATTATGATAGATACGATGGCTGTCAATGCAATCGATAAAACAGAATACCCTCAAACAACAGCTATAGAAAATCATTGTGTGAATATGTTAGCTAATTTGTGGAATATTAAAGAAAGTGATTCCCCTATAGGGACTTCAACCCTAGGGTCATCTGAAGCATGTATGTTGGCGGGGATAGCGATGATTTTTCGTTGGAAAAAATTAGCTAAAACACATAATATTCCTATAGGGAAGTTAAATCTTGTGGTCAGTTCTGGGGTGCAAGTCGTATGGGAAAAATTTTGTGTTTATTGGGATATAGAACTCAGAGTAATTCCTATGACAGATTTTCAGGATCTTCGTCTTGATCCCAAACAAGCAGTAAAACAAAGTGATGATTACACGATAGGTATCGTGGCAATTATGGGGATCACGTATACGGGATTATTTGATGATGTGGTATTGTTGGATCATGAGGTGGAAGAATATAATAAAACTCATAAAATATCACTACCTATACATATAGATGCCGCATCGGGTGGATTGTATTTACCCTTTGTAAATCCAGATTTGGAATGGGATTTTCGCCTTAAAAATGTGGTTTCCATCAATACTTCTGGACACAAATTTGGTCTTGTTTATCCAGGGATAGGTTGGATTGTTTGGAGGGATAAAGATTTTCTGGATGAAAAATTGTTATTTACAGTGAATTATCTAGGAACATCTTTTAGTCCTGAATTTCAATTGAATTTTTCACGACCAGGGAGTCAAATATGGGCTCAATATTTTAATTTTGTTCGTTTTGGCAAAGAAGGATATAAAGCAATACACGAAAAGAGCAAAGATGTCGCTCTACAATTATCAGAACAACTAAAAAAGATGAGCTTTTTTCATTTGCTGAACGATGGTAGTAATATTCCTATTGTATGTTGGTGTATAAAGGATACACCCGATAAACCAAAATGGAGTTTATATGACTTATCAGAAGTATTAAAAAGAAGTGGCTGGCAAGTCCCAGCATATCCCTTACCTGCAAATTTTAAGGATGTTATTATAATGAGAGTCGTGGTAAAAGCAGATTTTAGTAGGGATCAATTGTCTTTATTTTTGGAAGATATGAAAACAGCATTAGAGATCCTAGAAAAACAAGAAACTTATGTAGTTCACCCTAATTGTCCCTCAGGCTTTAATCATTAGACAATTTAAAAATAGATAATTTAAAAATAAAAAAGCCCAACTCTTTGTAGAGCTGGGCTTTTTTGAGTATGTGTTTATTTTTCGTTGAGGATCATTTCGAATAAACTTGTTGCAGCATCTTTAGGGCCACTTTGTTCATTACCTGGAATACCAAGTTTTGTATGAATCATACCGACTTTAACTTTTTTGTTGAACATGTCTTTGAAATAATCATTAATCAAAATAAGACTTTCTTTTTGACGTTGTACTGGTCCAAAAGGATTTGCAAAGAATGAATCAACAAGACCAGATTCTGAAGTTGTACCTTTTGCCATACGTTTACCAGCAATAAAGACAGCTAAAGCATCATCTATTTTGTCAAAGAAAGTAATCGCTTCAGGAGAATCAGCATAGTTATTTGCGTATAGGAAATAATCAATAGGCTCTCCAGCAGTGATTTCTTCATAGGTAGATACAGGGATAATAACCCTTGCATTAATTTTGTCAGGATTCATAAAAATAGATCTATCTAGTTCTTTATAAGCATAACCTTGATCTAAATCATCAAGACGTACAAAAGCACCGATTTCTGTACCATAAGCAAGAGGCTTACCAGCATTTAATTTTAGGATACCCATGTCATCAAAAATGATAACCATTTTTTGTAAATAGTCTTGAGCCAATGATCTGAAAGCTTCTAAACTTTCTGATTTCCCAGCACCACTGTCACCCATAATAACAACATTTTTGCTGATACCATTTTTAAGAGTGATTTTTACCATAGCACCATGGATAGGTAGTTCTTTATTACCAAGAGCTTTTACATTGTGCAAGGTAAGGAGCATTTTTTTCATATAACCAAAATAATCGATATCATCGCTTTTATTGATAAATCCAACCATAATATCATTCTTCTTATCATGGAAGAAATCTGTTTTTAATTTATCATCTTTGTCATCAAAAGCATAAACATAGACCATATCGGGTTTTTTGTTCTCATATTCAGCAGGAGTAGCAGTTTCAAATAAGTTACAAAGAGTAACACCTTGAGACATAAAATCTCTTGGAAAATATGTGAAAACAAGATACTCACCTACTTTAATAGGATAACAGAACCAATCATTAAGATCTAATTTGATATTTTCAATAGGATTGTAAGTTACTTCATTAAAAGTACCTTTACGAGTGTTCATTTTTGGGTACACGATAAAGGGAGGCATAAGAACTACTTTTTGAATAAAAGGAATTTCATGGATATTACCATAAGTAGCAGGACAAGGCCAAGCAACTTTAGCAAGTCCAATACCAGCATTCACACTACTACGAGATTGACGTAATACCATACTTGCTTTTAAGGATACGTGTTTTTTGATAGCACGACGTGTATTGATAATAAGATTTGTTAATTCGTCAATAGAATTTGTGAGCTGACCTCTACGGAGTCCAGTACGAGTATTTCTATCAAAGTATAATATAGCATAACGCTCTATTTTTAGCCAAAAAGAATACAATTCATCAATAAAATTAGTGAATTTAGCAGTATCGTGGGTGAATTTTTGATAAAGAGGATACTCTTCATCAAGTTCTTGAATAGATAATACTTTAAGCATATCGATCAATACTTCTTGAAGATCTTGTTCTGTATGTATAGAAGTTAAATACTCATATACAATATCTTCGTTTTCTTGAGCATGTTCCAAATAAAGAGTCAAGATACGGTGAAAACCTTTACTTTCTAATAGTTCAAAAGAAGAGCGACAGTACTTCAAATTAAAGTTAAGTACCGCTCCTGCACGTACAACATCAAATTCTTTGTGCATATATTTCTCCAAATATAGTTATTAATAATATTAAGTATATAG
>CAMRBT010000092.1 GCA_947040475.1 uncultured Brevinema sp. | reverse complement strand
ACACAAACCGTATCTGTGGGTAGTAATAGTCCAGCAGACGGATTCCAGCAGATTGCAGTAAAAGGTGATTATTTTACCATAGAGCAAATGTTTGGTGGTAGAGAATTTGTGCTCTCTTATGCGACATTTAAGTATAATACATCGACAGAGGAATTTTTACTTGATAAATACTCTGAAGTATATATTGATCGATTTGCAGAATCTCAAGATCTAAGTGAACCAACACACTTTAAAGTAGAAAAAAACAAATATTCTTTTGAAGATTTTACAGAAGATTTTTTTATAGCTTTAAGAAATGATGAGCTTTAATATACTAATTATAAAAATAAAGAGGGATTATGTATCGTTTTACCTTATTGATTATTTTGGGACTATCTAGTGTGTTTTATGGACAATCTGGTGAATTTACTACTCAATACCAAGAAATTATAGACATTGCTGAAGACAAATATAAGTATGATAAAAACAATGACTACTTTTTAATAGTTAGTACGGCAGATCAAAAAATGCACCTTATCAAAAATCAGAAGATCCTTAAATCTTATCTTGTGTCTACGGGAAAGGCTGGAGAGGGGAATGCTATCTACAGTAAAAAAACACCTTTAGGATATCTTAAGGTTGCAGAGAAAGTTGGAGATGGTGCTCCTATAGGCACGATATTTGTAAAAAAACAAAATACTGGCGAAATTTCAAAAATTTATACAGATAAAACAGATACGCCAAAAGATCCTATAACTACGAGAATTTTACATCTTGACGGATTAGAAAAAGATTACAATAAAGGGGGCAATGTAGATGCCTACAGACGAGGGATTTTTATTCATGGGACTCACGAAGAAGGGCTCTTAGGAGAAAAGTCTTCGAATGGCTGTATACGAATGACCAATAAAGAAGTAATAAAATTATTTGATATGATACCTACTAATACAATAATATACATTTATTAGTTATATAAAATGAAATGTGAATAAAAAAACAAGCTCATCATCGATAAGCTTGTTTTTTTTGTGTTTAATTAAAATTAATCTCTAGATCGTATTTTTGATAATAGTCTTAAAATCTCAAGATATAACCACACTAGAGTGACTAATAAACCAAAACCTGCATACCATTCAAAAAATCTAGGTAAGTTATGTTGAGCACCCTTTTCTATGAAATCAAAATCAAGTAACAAATTAAAAGCTGCAAGTCCTGCAATAGCTGCATTAATACCTATAGCAAGATTTGAATTACTGCTTAAAAATGCGATAGGCATATTAAATAAAGATAGGACAAAAGCAATAAGATAAAACACTGCAACTGCAGCAGTAGCACCAATGATAACACTTTTGAAAGTTTCTGTTACTTTGATAATTCTGTATTTGTATAGAAAGAGCATAATGAATAATACTAAAGCAGTTATAGATACTGCTTGAATAACAATTCCAGAAAAAGCTGCTTCATAATAAGAAGAGATTCCTCCTAAAGCAAGTCCTTCAAACACAGCATAAACAATGATAGGTGTTTTAATAGCTGCAGTTTTTTGTTTAAAAATAACAACTAGTGCGGTAATAAATCCTACAACACCTGATACAGTAGCTATCGTCATAGCAAGACTAGGATCCACATAAAAAAAGATGAAAGCGTTAAGAGTACCAGCCATCATTAATAGGGCTGTTAAAAATAAAGATCTATTAACAGCTCCATTTACTGTCATTACTTGTTCATCGGCGTAAGAATATTCTTCTAAAATACTCTCTTTAAAAGCGGGATTCGCCATAAATTGCTCCTTTAGAACCATGGTCGTTGTCTACCCTTTAGGGGGCAAAACACGATATATGGACTCATATATTATTTAATATTATATATTAGATATGGTTGATTGTCAAATGATATTGTTTATCCATTTTTTCATAATAATTTTATCTCCTATTTTTCTACTAGTTTATTTAATAAAATAACATAGTGTAATTTTGTATCAGTATTTCTATATATATATATATATATAGCATACGCTTCTCTGGATAAATTGGAATTTTTTACTGTATATTGTTTTTCTAATTCTTCATTAAGATCATCTTGCTCCATATATTGGGTAAATAATAGAGGGATATCATCAAAGATTTCTTGTAATAATTTTCTATCCTTAGTATACATAGAGCCAAAGACTTTAAATCCAGGTTTTATATGGGACATCATCTCTGATATCTTTTCTCGCCCTGTTTCATAGGGATATGTCATAAATATAGATAATGTTTGATTTTCACTAGGAAAAGATGAAAACACAGATGAAATCTCATAATTATCTTTATCATAGTTAGAGCAAAAAACTACTCTATCAGACTCATCTCTACGCTCGAAGTCAGGCATATTCTCCCACTCTGAGCCTGTAAAAAACTTTTTATACTCGCTGACGATATAGTCTAGATCTCTCAGTTTACCATCAGTATCATAGAGTACTGTATTAAAGTCATTAGCCACGATAGGAGTACTATCAAAAAGCTGTAGGGATAGTACTTCTGTTTTGTAGTAATAAGCACTATATCCAGCTATTAGCATTATAAATAGTATCCAGCCTATGCGTTGATTGTTGAAGATGTTTTTCATTAGTAACCTTCTTAATTTATATATACTTATTATATCATAAGATAATTATAATATCAATAATCAATCAAAAAACACCACCCCAATCAATAAGGTAGTGTTTTTTAGTTTATAAAGATTTTGTAAGAGTACGAAACATCCTTTTATTTACTTTTTTACTCGCAGACATCCCTGTCTGTAAAAAGTACGAAACATCCTGTTTCTACGATTGGCTATCCCAGTTCCAAGGATTTTTCTTAATATATTGATTTGCAAAAGGAACAAATATTGATGAAATTGCAAAAATAGCTAGAAGACCTTGATACCATAAGAAAGGAAATACCATAGAAAAGCCAACACTTCCTTCTGTGAATTTTAACATGATGAGCATTTGAGCACCATAAGGAATGATCCCTTGCCAAATACAAGCAAAGACATCTAAAAGAGTAGAAGTACGACGAGGGTCGACTTTGTATTTGTTACTGAGTTGTTTTGCGATAGAACCATTGATGATAATAGCGACGGTATTGTTTGCCACAGCAATGTCGGTAAGACTGACTAGGGTGGCGATACCGAGTTCCGCACTTTTTGGACCTTTAATGAGTTTTTCTACTTTTTCAAGGAGCCATGTAATACCACCGGCTTGGATAACAAGACCCGCTAGTCCTCCAGTAAAAAGAGATAAAATGAAGATCTCGTTCATGCTTGTAAAACCATTGTAGATATTTGTACTAAATCCCAAGAGTCCAAAATCTCCATAAGCTAGACCAACAATTCCTGAGGCGATAATACCACTTAGTAACACAAGAAATACATTTAGCCCACATAGAGACATCCCTAAAACGAGAAGATAAGGGAGAACTTTGATAACATTATAAGAAAGAGCCTCTATTTGAGGGGTTTGGGTAGGTTGTCCAAAAATTAATAATAGAATAATCGTTAAAAGAGCAGTAGGGAGAACAATAGCTAAATTCACACGGAACTTATCTTTCATCTCAACACCTTGGGTACGAGTAGAAGCGATAGTAGTATCAGAAATCATAGAAAGATTATCTCCAAACATAGCACCACCTATAAGAGCTCCCAAAACGAGGGGTAGGTAAACACCACTCTTTTCTGCAAGTCCTATAGCAATAGGACCTACGGAGACGATAGCTCCCACAGAAGTCCCAGTAGCAGTAGAGATAAAAGCTGCAATGATAAAAATCCCAGCAGCAATAAATTGAGGGGGAATAAAGGCAAGCCCTAAATTGACAGTAGCGTCAACACCACCCATAGCTTTAGCGACAGTAGCAAAAGCCCCAGCCAAAAGATATACCATACACATGGTCATGATATCTTCTTGTCCACAGCCTCTTAAAAAAATATGAACTTTGTGCTTTAGCGTTCCATCAACAATGAAGAAAGCAACAATAATACCTACAAAAGCAGCTACAGGAGAAGGCAATTGATAGAATGCCATCTCAGTCCCAATCATTTGTAAGAAAACTCCTGTTCCCAAATATAGCCCTATAAAGACAATAAAAGGGATAAGTCCTTTAAAACTGGCTTTAGCTTGAATCATAGAGATACTCCTTTAATATATATATTGATTTATTATATCAAAGATTTATTATAAACGCAAGGATATGACAAGATAAATACCATATATTCTAAAATTTTTACTTAAAATAATCCATCCCTTTTATTGAAAAAAAATATTTTTTATATTATAGTATAGATATTACTATTTTAGGAGTTATTTTATGAAAAAATTATTATTACTATTATTGCTAGTGGCAACTGTATCATGTCAAAAAACAGAAACTATACTTTCTGTCGGAGTTAATGCTGAATATCCACCTTTTGAATATCTGGAAAAGTCAGAGTTTGTTGGGTTGAATGTTGAAGTTGTTCAAGCTGTAATCAGCAATGCTGGATTGTCTTCACAATTTAAGAACATGAACTTTGATGGACTGATGCCTGCTTTACAAAGTGATAGTATTGATCTCGTTATTGGAGTACAATATACAGCTGAAAGACAAAAAATTGTGGATTTCACAGATATTTATGTAGCAGATCAACAAGTATTATTAATCTATAAAGATAACATATCTTCATGGAAGATAGATAATCTTGACGGTTTAGAAATTGGTGTACAATTAGGTACAATGCAAGAACAAATCGCAAGAGGCATTCCTAATACAGAAACAATGGTATATCAATCCTATACAGGAGCGATATTAGACCTCAATCAGAAAAAAATTGATGGAGTGATTGTTTCTAAATTTGCATCCATATCTTATATAGCAGAAAATCCTAATTTAGTCATACTGGGTGGATTTCCTAATCAAGAAAAAATCGGATTTGCTTTTGCTTTTAATAAAGACAATAAAGAGCTTTTACAAACTATTAATAACTCCTTAAAACAACTTATGGATAATGGCGAGATTCAGAAGATAGTTGTCAAATATTTAGGAGAGTAAAAATGAATAAAACTGTAATGATTAATGGAGTACTAACAAGTTTAGAAGAAGCAAAAATTTCTGTAATGGATCATGGAATGCTCTATGGTAATGGGATTTTTGAAGGGATAAGGATTTATAATAGTAAAATATTTAAATTAAAAGAACATATAGACAGACTGTATACATCAGCGGAATTACTTGGATTTGAAATAGATATTTCTAAAGAACAATTTATTGAAGACGTAATAAAAACTGCAAAATCAGCAAATTATAAAGATGCTTATATACGTATTACAGTTAGTGTTCAATCATATATTGATCTTTCAACTCCAGAGTATTCTATAAATCGTGTAATTATATTGTTAGATGATGACATCATACCCGAGGAAAAATATGCAAAAGGAATGTCCTTAGTCAAAATAGATCGTCGTCGTATGCCTACTGTTGCTATACCGATGCGTGCAAAAACTTTAAATTATCTAAACAGTATTTTAGCACTTAAAGATGCTCATGCAAAAGGCGGAGATGATTGTGTTATGCTTAATACAGATAATTTTGTTGCGGAAACTTCAGCTTCAAATATTTTTTATATCAAGGGAAATACTTTGGTTACTCCCCACCCTGATGCGGGTATTTTAGTAGGTATTACTAGAAACGCTGTCTTAGATATTGGAGTAATGTTAGGTATGGAAACAAAAGAAGAATTATTTGGCATTGAAGATTTACTTAATGCTGATGAAGTATTTTTGACAGGTACTGCTTATGAAATTATGCCAATAAGACAAGTCTATGATCAACAATTTAGTATTCCTGGCACAAAAACTAGCTTGATAAGAAAGATGTTTCAAGAGTATATTATTGAACATGCAATAACTTTTTAAAGTATATTTAGCTGGATTAAATATTTTATAAAACGATCTCCTATTATATAGTCAAAACAATCTAAAACTAAAAACCCCCACCTTATTATGAGGAGGGGGTTTTGTGCGTGGTAGTATTTTGATTTTCTATTATTAATTTTATTTGATGAGTCAGTTCTTGGTGTTACTTTTTTCATGGGGGTGTCTGTCGCAACACCCCCTACCCAGTGCGTACTTCGTACTTACTCCCTATGCTTACGCTAGGTGCAAGCTAGAGTAAGACAATAATGTCGATTATTTCACTTTGTTCATTATCTCGTTATTCTCTAAACCCCTCATCC
>CAMRBT010000091.1 GCA_947040475.1 uncultured Brevinema sp. | reverse complement strand
AAGCCAAGAAATGATAGACTTAAAATACTAAATTTATTCATTTTTATATACCTTAATTTTATCCGATTTTATTATTTTTTACTGTGAGCTTGATTTAGTGGGACGAGTTGTTTATCCGTTTAGGGAATGAGTAGGTGTTCTGGTAGTGACAAAAACTAGCCTAGCGCTGGACCTGTGTAAAAATAAATAAAATAAAATCCTAGTAATAATGCTATAGATAAGCCCATTCTTACCCATACTATTTGTCTATCTACTACTTCCAAAGTGCTATTATTAATGATATTTTCTTCTTTTCTAGGATAAGTTATAATAATAAATGCCAGCATACAAGCAAAATATAAAGTGCCAAAAATATCCGCCATCTCATTAACGATCCCTAAAGAAGTATGAGGACGAGTCCCTGTCACATTAAAAATTTTAGGAAAAACACCTAAGTTATTAATTACACTTATTTCAAAAAACCAATAGATTTTCTCCGTAGTCCATACCACCATTCCAAATTCAGCAATAGTAGTTAATATAATATTAATATTAAGATATTTAGGATTTTGAAATATAGTGATTGCAATAAAAGGCGTTGTTAGTACAATCCAGTAGTAGTTTAGCCCTGATAAAAAAGTAAAAAAAGATACTAATGAAATCATAGAGAGATAAATTACCCACCTATTAAATATGAGTTTATCACTTATATCTCTTGTGTAGGCTAAAATACAGATAAGAATATACAAAGTCATATTAATAGAAAACCCACTAAATCCAGAAATAGTATTTGCAAAAATTCTACCCACCATATTTTTTGTAAAAGATATACTGTGTGCATAAGCTGGATCAAAAGAAGCTATTATCGTAAAAAACAATAGTATAGAACAACCTGCTAAAATTTTTACAGGGATTTTGTAAAAATCTTTCTCTTTTAAAAACACAAGAACGATAAACGGAAATAGTGCGAAATTTTTCATAGAAATTGCAAGAGCAAACCACAATAAGAAAGATTTTTCTTTATCTTGTAGTAATGCTAATACACCCATCAACATAAATGGTACATAGATAATATCATATTGACTAATAAAAAAAACAGGTACTATCAAATTAAGAGAAGATAAAAATACGAGCACACACCATTTAGCTCTATCATTATCTATTTTTAGTTCTTGACATATTTTGTAAACATAATATGCTGCTCCAACAATAAAAGGGACGAGTATTAGTTTTGCCCATAAAAAATATATATATGTTTGCCCAATAATGAGCTTCACCCCAAAAAACTTTGTCAATACCCATAGAGGGAAATTCCAAATAGCAAAAATAATATACATAGGCAGAGGGTAGGCTGCATGGGGGTGTAGGAATCCTTCATAGAATCCTGTCTTATTAAATTCATAAGAATAAAAATTAAAAATATTGGTATTCCAAAAATCAATCCCATGTAATGTTGTTGTTGTAATATCCATATATAAAAAAGAAAAATGGCATACTACTCCTATAGCTATAAAAAGTAGCCAGTCTATCATTTTTGGTTTTGCTGTGTTTTTTAACAATCTCATTAATATCTTCCTGTTTTAGTTTTATACATTATAGTATTTTTACAAAAATAGTCAATGATTATAATCGATTTAAATTGTTGACCTTGAGATGGTGAGGTGCTTATCTTTGATTATATTTTTATAAAATAAAAGGGGATCTATATGAAATTAGCGATTTTTATAGCATTGTTTTTGATAAGCTCTGCTCATTATGGTGCTGTGGGTGTGAACAATGTATCTGTTAATGTGGGTGGTAATTTTAATTACACAGGCTTAGGGATTAATACGGGATCCGATCAACAAAAAAAAGACGCCTATAGGCAGTTTTTAGGCGGTGGTTTTGATGTTTCTATAGGTCATCTTCGTATTAGTGAAGGATATAATGTGATTCACGGACTGGAGAGTAAAACACGCTTTATGATGAATTTTGATACTATTTATTCTTCTGGTGGATTGGCGGTACCTGATCAATATGCTGCTACATTTAACACCCTAAGCCTCACTGCAGGGACTACTTATATGATGGGTACAAAGGTGGATAAGGGACGTGTCTTGGTGGACGTATTGGGGCTAGAAATAGGGTTTATGATAGGAAGGATAGATATAGATGATAAAGGGGCGGATCATAAGTATATCCTAGATACAGGATCTAGTTTTTTAATAGGGATTACTCTGCCTTTAGGTGTTCGCTATATTCTTGACAATGGATTTTCTATAGGTCTTAGTCATCGTTTGGATATTGCTTTAGGGAGAGGCTCATCAGATGTATCTTCTAGCACTTCAGGAAATACTACTACTATCACCCCTAATGGCAGTGCTTTAGGATATAGACCTCATCAAAGTAACTATTTAGCCTACAATCTCTCTCTAAATATTGGGCTTGTTTTTGGTAGATAATTACAATAATTCTATAAGATCATTGACCTTGAGACTATACTTTATTTATCTTTGATTATAGTTGTTATTAGTGATAATATAGAATTCTTATATTATAAAGGAGTGAGCTATGAAAGTTGATATTAAAGTAGTCGTTTTTGTAATACTGTTTTTAGTTAGATCTGTTAATTATTCAGCGGTAGGTACAAATAATGTGACAATAGGGGTAGGTGGTAATTTTAATTATACTAAACTAAGCCGTAATAAAAACCAAAAAGAAATGTATGAAGAGTTTATAGGTGGTGGCTTTAATATTAGTGTGGGACATCTCTATCTTAGTCAAGATCTTAGTCAAGGATCCTTGATTCATGGGATGGATACAAAATTAAAATTTGCTATGAATTTTAGCCCCATTGCTAAACAAGGTGGCAAAACGGTTGATCTACTAGAAGGACAGTCTTTTGGATTTAATGATATAACTTTTTCTCTAGGGACTACTTATATGATAGGTACTAAAGTAGATAAAGGACGGTTGATGATAGATATTGTAGGTTTGAATCTAGGATATTTAACGGGAGAAACCAAATTATTTCTCAATCCTACAACTATTATTCATAAAACGGGGAACAATTTTTTGTTGGGGATAGATCTTCCTTTGGGAATACGCTATATTTTTGATAATGGATTGTCTATAGGATTTAGCCATCGCTTGGATTTTACTTTTGGGAAAGATCGTACAGGTAATACAATATCTGAATCAGGAAATACCATTACCTCTACTCCTAATAATGGGAGTTCTTTGGGTACTAAAGATAATCAAGCTAGTTATTTGGCTTATAATCTGAGCTTAGATTTAGCTTATGTCTTTGGCAAATGATTAATAATCAGATAGCTAATTGATAATTACAATAAATATATAATTATATAAAAAACACCCTAGCTTACGCTAAGGTGTTTTTTGTTTTATACTTGTTAAGTAAACACACTGCTTACGCTAGAGTGTTTTTTTAGATGACTGTGTTTTAAGGTGCTGTTAAACAGACCAAAGTAAGCCAGGATACAGGCTTGTTGTAGTGAGGTAAGAAGAAGAAATCAGTTAGTGCTAATTCATCAACAGTCATTTTTTTAGCAATTGCTAAGGAGAAAGTGTGAATCGCTTCTGAATGATTTTCTGTAGATTGAATTTGAGCTCCTAATAAACGTCTAGTAGTAGCATCATAAACTACTTTAACACGGACTTCAGCATTAGTAGGCATAAATTCTGGACGAGCATTGTCAACTATTGTGTTAGTTAATACTTGGAAACCACGTTTTTTTGCAGCAGTTTCGGAAAGTCCTGTTGATGCCATATTTAGATCAAATACTTTAATAGCATTAGAACCTTGAACTCCATCAAATTCTCTTACAGGATGAACAATATTAGCAGCACATAAAATACCAGTTCTTACAGCATTAGTCGCTAGTGCAATATGATCAGAACCTTGCATGACATTAGATAATACAGCAACACAATCTCCACAGGCAAAAACATCTGGATCTGAAGTTTGTAAATATTTGTTAACAATTAAGGCACCATTTTCTAGTGTTTTTAATTGACCTTTATAAAGAGTGTTATTAGGTCTAAATCCAGTAGCAATAATTACCATATCAGCAGAGTAAGTACCCTTATCTGTAGTAATTTGACTAACTTTTTTATCCCCTTTAAGTGCAGAGACTCTTTCGTCTAGGTTTACTTGTACTTGGTTCTTTTTTAAAGAGTTTGTAACAACATCAGTAAAAGCAGGATCAAAATAACTACCTAAAGGCTCTGGAGTACCTTCAATAAGGCGAACTTTTTTACCAAGTTGGTGAAAAGCTTCAACCAGCTCAATACCAATATATCCACCACCAATAACACAGACTTCTTTAACATGGGGAAGTTTTGCATAATTGATAATATCAGATGCTTGTTGGTATGTTTTTGAGAAAAACACACCTTCTAAATCTACGCCTTCTATAGGAGGGCAAATAGGGATAGAACCACTTGCTAGTACTAGTTTGTCATAAGTATCTGTAAATTCTTTACCAGTGGTTAGATCTTTACCAGTTACTGTTTTAGTATTGTAGTCAATAGCTGTAATCTCGTGTTTCATATTAACAGTAATACCTTTTTTTTGAAGATCAGCAGAAGTAGCATAAAAAAGACCTTTAGGATCTTTGATAACATTACCAACCCACAAAGCAATACCACAAGCTAAAAATGAAATATTATCACTTTTTTCGTAGCTTACTACTTCCATATTTTTGTTCATTTCTGTCACATTATTAACAAATGCTGTTCCAGCATGATTATTTCCAACGACTATAACTTTCATTGAAGCCTCCACAATATTTAATTATATCTATATAGTATAATACATAAATCAAAAAATACAAATGATTTTATTAAAAAATAATATTTTTTTTATAAGTACTTATGTATTAATAATATACAAACAAGAAAAAACAAGCTTTTTTTGAGAGTTAAATCAAAAAAGGACGAAGCATTAAACTTCGTCCTTAACTTGTACTCTTGTGAGTTTCTATAATTAGTTTAGTATAGTTTTTATTTTTTGTCAAGAAATTTTATTTAATTTTTTTTATTAAAGAGAGGTATTGACAATAATTTTATTATACCTTATAATAAAAGTGCATAATTTCTTAAAATACTAGAAATAGTCTTTTAAATTCCTATCTCATGCTTTTAATAATAGCATTGGATTATCTGTGGATAATTCTTTTTTATTTTTAAAAGTAGTGTTATTCCTTTTTTTAATACTCATCAACGAGTAAATTTATACTAAATGCCCATAGGTGTTTGTATATTTTCGTTGGTGAGTATTAGATAGAAATATTTAGGCTAGATCTTTTAGGAAATTATGCAATACAGACCCTGTGGGCAATTTGTATATTATATAGTAGAAGAGAAGAATTAAACAATAATTATAAAATCAATTTATTAGAATATGGAGAAAAATAAACATGAAAAAATATATGTTACTAAGCTTATTGATAGCCAGTCCTATCTTTTCAGAAGAACCATATTTTCAACAACAAGAACAAACGGGGTATATATCTATACTAGGTAAAATAAACAGCTCATTTTTATTTAATAACAACTTAGAAGGGTTAGAATGGCTAGGCGGAATGAGTTTAGAAGGTCTTGGAAGGTGGACAAAACCTAATTTTTTTGGAACATTTAAAGTGAAAGGAATATTTCCTTTTTCAAGTAATAAATTACTTATGTCTCCTGATTTTATTATATATGCTGGAATAGGTGGATTTCTTTTGGATAAAAGAAATGAATTAGGCATAGGTTCATTTATGACAATGAGTTTTAATGCATTTTTTTACCCATTCACAACAAAAATAGGAATGGGGGTATCATTAGATACAAGATATTCCTATTCTTTTCATAAGCTAAGTGCATTTACTGTAGGATTAGATATTGAGTATAAGCTTTTTGATATTGATGAAAATGACAACAATTCAGGATTTCAGATTTTTGGAATAGGTCTAGTTTTTGGATTTACTTTTAATGCTTATTAATATATAATTTAAACAAAAAAACACCCTCACAATAATACTGTGAGGGTGTTTTTTTGTTTAAATTATATAAGGCGAATAACTGGGATGACTATCCCCTACCAACTAACTTTCCCACCAATGCCAAAACCATAATCTAATTCCTTTAATCGAAAACTATAACCAACTTTCGCAGAGACGATTAGATTTTCATAAGAGTAGGCAATATCTAGTAGGGGAGTCTTACTCGTAATCAAATATCCGACTTGGAAACCCA
>CAMRBT010000090.1 GCA_947040475.1 uncultured Brevinema sp. | reverse complement strand
ATATCCCAGAATATGTCTCACGGCGAGTATCCCCATGACGGCGGCTTGATTCAGTCCACTGCCATAGCCTGAGCTATCCCCTGCCACATACAGCCCTTTCATACTCGTTTCCATATTTTGGTCAATTTTTAAACGCACACTACGAAATTTGATTTCTGGGAAATATAATAATAAATCTGATGAAGCAAATCCCGGAGCGATCTTGCCATGTACTTCGATAAACTCAATAATGTTATCTAAGATCCTTTTAGGACAAGCCAAAGAAATATCCCCAGCCACATAATCCGTAGTCGTAGGCGTGATATTCAAGCGTGCTAGCCTTTCTTCCGTGGAGCGTCTATGTGCTTTAAGATCGCCATAGGACTGACACAGCACCTTGCCCCCCGTGAGCATAGCGCTCATTCTCGCTATCGATTTGGCATACTCAAAGGGCTCATTAAATGGCTCTGTAAAACTTTGCGTACATAATAATGCCAAGTTGGTATTCGTTGATTTACGATTTTTATAAGCGTGTCCATTAGCAAGAACGATCCCGTCTGTATGTTTTTCTACGGCAACAAATCCGCTAGGATTACTACAAAAGGTTCTCATTTTATCTTTATAGTCATTGGTATAGTAGATCATTTTGGCTTCGTAAAAGTGTTCGTTGATAGACTGCATCACAATATCTGGAATTTCAGCACGCACGCCCACATCCACGCCACCTTGCTCAAAATCGATAGCATATTTTTTTGCCATTTCTTGCATTTTACTAGCACCACTGCGTCCGACGGCTGCGACGATTTTGTTTCCTAGAGCTTTTTTTGTTTCGCCATTTTGAGAATAAAGCACCCCTATCGGTACTCCATTTTCTACAATAAGATCTTCCCATTCTGCTGAAGTTGCGAACTCTACATTTTTTTCTTTAAGGGAGTTGATTAGTAGGGTGTATAATTCTCTTGCTCCATCCGTCCCCAAGTGCATCGTAAGAGTGTCCACTAATTGTACGTTATTTTCTATACAAGATTTTTTGATAGTAGAAACTTCGGCATTGACAGCACCCCCAACAGGCTCTACCACACAACCTAGCTCTCTATACAGATTTACGGTATGTTGAATCAAATCATCTACTGGTTTTTTGCCCGCAACGGTAAAGACATCTCCACCCACTCTATAGTCCAAATTAAATTTACAATCCGAAAATGCACCAGCACCACCCACACCATAAACGATAGGAGACATCACATTTTTATTTTTGGATTCGACGGCTTCTATTCTATCATCCCACATCAATCCTTTATCAATTAACAATATTTTTAGATTTGGGTTGAGCCGTAAAGCTTCGTAAGATCCCATAATAGCAGATTGACCAGCACCAACAAAGATTATATCATACATATAAGTTCCTCACTATAATAAAATATCCACAATAAAACCTAGCTCTAAGCTAGGTAAAAATTACATTGATAGTATACATAATTTATCATTAAAATTCAAGGGTATACCATTATTTTTATGTGATTAATAATTCCAAATATTACTTGATATTTTTAAATTATATACTTATTTTTATATATAATTTAGTGAGGAGAATTATTATGAATAATACAGGAATTTGGTTAGCACATCCATTTTTTGAGAGATCTTTTGCTAATAAATTTATTGTCAATGAATTGAGTGAATTTGAAAATATCACCGTAAGACATATAGACCAACTATACCCAGACTACAAAATAGATAAAGAATTAGAGCAAGAATTTTTCTTACAAATGGATACTATTATTTTACAATTTCCTATATTTTGGTATAATTACCCCGCTTCTATGAAAAACTGGTTAGACACGGTAATCAGTTATGATTTTTGTTTTGGAGCTACTGGTGAACAGCTACAAGGTAAAAACATTATTATCTCTGTTACCACAGGTGCACCTATAGAATCTTACTCACTTAATGGTTCTAACAATCACACGATATCAGATTATTTATGTGGATTAAAACAGCTTTCTTACTTTGCTAAAATGAATTATAGAGGAATCATAGCAAGTTATGGTATTAAAGAAGTTGAAGACAATCAATTACCATTAGAAAAATTATTATTAGAGCATGTGGAATCTATTCAAAATCTTATTGATAGCACTACTACACACAAAAAAGCTTATGCTAACACATTATAAATAATGCAGTAACATAAGCTTTTATATAGGAGTAATTTTATATATTTTCTAAACGAATGACTTTTCCTTTAGTGTATTGATCTACTTTTAAAGTAGCCACTTCAAGATTTTTTTGATTTTCTATAATAACCATCTCATAGGCAGCATCTAGATAACGAGTTTTTTGAATTTTCCCTTCTTCGCTAGTATCTCTAGTGTCTTTAGGTAATTTGAAGAAAGTATTTCTAGCATTATCTCTTTTAGATTCTAGCTCTGCTAAATCTGTTATGTATTTAGCTTCGATTGTTGTTACTTGAGCATTAATAGGACCACCTACAGCTTTAAATCCTTCTAGCATTTTTGGAGTAGTGACTAACAGATGCTTCGCTCTTAAGCCTCTAATTGCACCAAAATCTTCATAGAAAACTCCTGAAAATACAGCAGCACTCAATAGTAAAATCGCACCTAACACTTTGAAAATAATAGATTTCATAAAAATCTCCTTGTAGATATTGTTCTTCTATATCTAGTATAGTTTGTTTTACTATACCATTCAAGGAGACGTCAACTGTTATCTCATTTAGAAAATAATTATAAAACTTTATTCTTGGTATAACAAGTATATATATGTATATTATTATACCTATTTTATATAAATATCTTATATTTACAATACTATATTGACAATGCTAATATAATATGTTAAAATTTAAAGAATCTAATATAAGGATTCATTATGACTTTTCAAAAATTTTATAGCTACGATGACGTTTTACTCGTGCCAAACTTAGCTTCATTCTCACTAGAGGACATGTCTCTTAGAACATGTTTAATCGGTGATATTTTTTTAAATACCCCTGTTATTTCAGCCGCCATGGATACGGTCACCGAATCACTCATGGCTATCCAAATGGCAAAACTCGGTGGTGCTGGTGTCATCCATAGAAATATGACCCCAGAAGAACAAGCTACTCAAATCAAACAAGTCAAAAATACCCCTGTAGATCTTAGCTCATATCCTTTAGCTAGCTTAGATAAAAATAAAAAACTCATTGTTGGAGCAGCGATTGCCCCACAAGATTATCTTACTAGTATGCCTCTCTTAGTTGAAGCTGGTGTTGATTTTGTTGTATTTGATGTTGCTCACGGAGATAGTACCTTTACCCTTAATGCTATTACTGATTGTAAAAAACGATTTTCTATTCCTATTATGGGAGGAAATGCCGCTACTGTAGACGGAACAAGAAGATTAATAGAAGCTGGTTCTGACGCTGTTAAAGTAGGTGTTGGTGCAGGTTCTATTTGTACTACTCGTATTATTTGTGGTATAGGAATCCCTCAATTATCTGCTACCCTACTCTGTTCCGAAGAATGCCGTAAACATTCTATTCCTTGTATTTCTGATGGAGGGCTTCGTTACTCTGGAGATATTGTTAAATCTATTGGTGCTGGGGCTAGTGCGGTAATGCTCGGTAATATGCTAGCTACCACTACAGAATCAGCAGGAGAAAATATCATTCAAGATAATAGATCTTTTAAGAAATATCGTGGTATGGGTTCTATGGATGCGATGACTAGTGGTGGGACTTCACGTTATCAAAGTGAAAAAAACAAAGCTCTCGTGCCTGAAGGTGTCGAAGGATTAGTACCTTGTAGTGGATCATTAGATGAAGTTCTTCATCAAATTGTTACAGGTATAAAAAAAGGAATGTGGTATTGTGGACAACAAGACATTCCTAAAATGAACAACTACCAAAAATTCATAGAAATAACCCCCGCTGGACTTAATGAATCTCACGCTCATGATCTTCTCAGTATTAAGTCTGCCCCTAATTATCATAAATAAAACAAACACAAACAAATATAATAATTTCTACAAGGAGTGACTATGAGTCAATTTATTATTTTAGATTTCGGTAGCCAATCTACTCATCTGATCCAACGCCGATTACAAGATTTGGGGTATACTGCTGAGATTTTACCTAGTCATACTACCTATCAAGAAATTTCAGATAAAAAACCTAAAGCTATTATTTTTTCAGGATCTCCTTCTTCCGTATACGAAAAAGATGCTCCTAATTATGATACCAAAATCTTAAATCTACCTTTACCAAAACTTGGTATTTGTTATGGTTTTCAGTGTACTGCTTATAATCTTGGTGGTACAGTGGCAGCTTCTCCTGTGCGTGAGTACGGCGAATGTCCTGTAACCTTAATACATGAAGATCCTCTCTTTCAAGATATAGATAAAGAATTTATCGCATGGATGTCTCATGGAGATAGTATTACGGAACTACCACATATGTTCAAACTCCTTGCAAAATCTTTTGATCATCCATCAGCTGCCTATTGTGAAGAATTTAATTTTTGGGGATTACAATTCCACCCAGAGCTTGCCCATTCTCAAAATGGAAATACTATTTTAAATAATTTTGCGCAACATATCTGTAAACTCACTCCCGCAAATAATACCATAGAACAAACTTTTCAATCAATTACAAAAGCTGTAAAAGAACAAGTAAAAGACAATACTGTATTATTACTCGTATCTGGTGGTGTCGATTCTAGTGTGGCAGCTGCGGTACTTCTAAAAATATTAGATCCAGACAAACTTCATTTGATGTATATTGATACAGGTTTGATGAGAAAAAATGAAACTGGTGACATTAGTGCTATTCTTCATCAACTCAATGCCAAACATGTGCATATTATTGATGCTAAAGATAGATTTTTTGACGCATTAAAAGATGTCAGTGATCCAGAAAGTAAACGTCATATTATTGGAGATATGTTTGTAACTGTCACTATGGATGAAGTGAAATCCCTTAATCTTCCTGAAGATTTTTATCTTGCTCAAGGCACCCTTTATACAGATCTTATTGAGTCGGGCAAAGGAGTAGGAAGTAAAGCTAAAACGATCAAAAGTCATCACAATGTCAACTCTCCCCTAATCGTAGAAAAAAGAGAATCAGGAAAATTAGTAGAACCTTTAAAGGATCTCTACAAAGACAATGCTCGTTCTTTAGGGCTTTATCTTGGTTTACCTGAACTATTGATTTTTAGACATCCTTTTCCAGGTCCAGGTTTGGGCGTGCGTGTGCTTGGTGCTGTAGATCCTGAAAAATGTCGTATCCTTCAAGAAGCCGACGCTATCTATATAGAAGAATTACACAAACGTGATCTTTATTCAAAAATCTGGCAAGCATTTGCTGTGTTTGTCCCTATAAAATCTGTAGGTGTTGCCGGCGATGTCCGCAAATACGGCTACACTATAGCCTTGAGAGCCGTGTGTTCTATTGACGGAGTGAGCGCTGATATTTATGAATTTGAGATGAAAGATCTCAGAGAGATCTCCTCTCGTATCACTAACGAAGTCCCTGAAGTAGCCCGTGTCGTCTACGATATTTCCTCAAAACCACCCGCAACTATTGAGTGGGAATAGGGACAGTCGTCCCTCGAATGATTATCTTTTGGACAGTCGTCCCATCTCTTACTAAAATAATAACAAATAAAAAGACTCCTTAAATTTAGGGAGTCTTTTGTTTTGAACTTATCATTCACATATTATATAACTAGCTAGAAGTGTTGTTTAACTCTTCTTTTCAATTTCTTCTTTTAATTTTCTCTTAAGTGATTTTGAAATTGGATATTTTTCAATTTTATGTAAAATACTTTCTTTAGTTTCTCCTTTTTTGTATAATTCATCAACTACCCCCTGAAATATGGCTGACATTCCAAATTCTGCTATACCTTCCGACACTAAAGCTATAACACCCAATGTTGCTATTCCCCCTAATATTCCAAAAGGTCCTAAAAACACTAAAGCAGTGGTTATTGCTGCTGCTCCAGCTAAACCTGTGCCCGACATGATAATTAGTAAAACTAATCCAGGAACTCCAAATGCAACTATTTTTGATATGAGTTTATCCATAGTAACTCCTCCTATATATATTATTATAATATATATATATTTAGATTGTCAATAGCTAATTCTAACTTTATACTATCGTATATTTCATGCTCATCTAAATAGTACAGGAGAGCCTGGGCTTTTTTGGGCGATGACTTATAGTGATGATGCTCCTCCTTTAGAATTAAGTGAGCAAAAAGCATGGCTTTTAAAAACCTTTGCTAAAGGTAATTTTTTTCATAGTGGT
>CAMRBT010000089.1 GCA_947040475.1 uncultured Brevinema sp. | reverse complement strand
ATGTCATAACATCCATGTATGCTCTTTATTATTCTTATGCTTATCTAAAAAAAACCTGGATAGTCCTACAAATATCTAGTACTTATCGAACCGAGAGAGCTCAAGCTGTAGCTATGGTTGATTGGGTATTGGCAAAGGGAGAAACGAAGTTAATAGAAACATATAAAAATTCGACTCGTAACGCTCCGTTAACACTAATATCAAGTCTATACTATAATGAAAATCATTTGATTTGTAGAGAAATAAAAGTAGATGGGATTGAGCATTCATGTAAGCGAGGTTCTGTAAATTCGTGTAAAGCTGATGAACAACATAGTTTATTAGAGAAGTTATCTTCTAGTGAAAAAGATGTTTTTAAGAATTATACTAAAACAATATATCCTGGAGGTACTATTAGTTTAAAGAATAATAAAGCTCAGATGAAAACTATTATGGAAAATTGGTTGAAAGCTTCAGGACTGAAATCTGATCATCAAGAAGACAAGGCTGTAGATTTTGGTTCTGCTAATAAAGGAGAACAACAAGAACTATTTAGAACAATACTAAAAAATCATAATGTCAAAATGAATAAAGAAAATTATTCAGATGGAAATTTTCATATATTTCATTAAAAATCATTCATTGGTAATTAATCCTTTATATAATAATGGAAAATTAAAACTATAGAGAATAAATAGTTCATCATTACTATTTGTAAAAGAAATATTAGGAACCCAATCATGTTTAAAATCAGGGTCAACATAAGGATAAATAGGGAGAGTTCTGGTATTAGTAACTTCTTTTTCTCCGTAAGAAATTGTATATATAGAATTGTCCCACGGAGCAAGATATTTGATATAATATACTTGATTAGTAGGGTCTAAATAAACACGTTCTAAAGGCGAAAGACTACCTATATATAGGAGAGGAGCTCCTGTATTGGTAAAAACTTCTTTCATAGCTAGATGAAAAATAGGTTCAAATTGTTTTGTCTTATCAATAGTATACACAAAATTAGTATTAGTAACAGGAATAGGATATAGTAATACAATATCATTAGTAACAGTATAATACAGATTGTTATAAGAGTCCCAATATATAGCATAATAACCTAATCCTTCCTCTCTTTTATCTAGTATATTATCCCATGTATCTTCAAAAGAAGTACTAACAAGCATGAGATCTAGATCATTCTCATAGCTGAGTTTGGTGATTTTAGGTGATGATGGAGCTTTAGGAGTGATAGGCTCTACCACGATAGGGTCAGCAGTTATTTGTTTTTTATCAGTACAGCTAGTAATGAATAGAAGTAGTATTATTAAATATTTCATAGGACATCCTTTTTATCATATCGTTATGGATTAATTTTATTCCGTTATTTCATCAAGGCAATAGATATTTCTAATCATACTGAAAAACTTACATTGATTGAATATGCAAAGAAGGAAAATTCTTCTATAAAAGCAAAAACTAATTATTCAGGTGGAAACTTCCATCTATATATAAAGCAAGAAGAGTAACTATCTTCTTATAAAATCATCAAATCTATCCCCATTATTGTTAGTATAATTTGGAGAATATGTATTAGGCATATTAGAGTAGACACCTTCCAAAGTACTGTTATAAGTATTAGTAGGAGAAAAATAAGGATCATCAGTAGGGAAAACATGCAAGATATTAGTATCGTTATCTGCTATTTCTACGTTTTTTAACTGATTTTTGATATTAATACTAATATCAAAAGGAGTAAGATGTTTAATATAATACACTTGATTAGTAGGATCTAGGTAAACACGGTCTAAAGGAGTTATACTACCTATATAGAGGAAAGGTGCTTTAGTATCTCTAAAAATTTCTTTCATTGTAGGATGAAAGACTGCTTCATGCTGTTTTTGTTCGTCAATAGTATATTCAAATTGAATATTAGTGACAGGATCTAAGCTATGATACTTATTTACTACAGCATTCATCACAGTATAGTAAATATGAGTATTAGTATCCCAGTAGGTTGCCATATAATAACCTACAGCTTCTCCATCATCATCAAAAACAGTAGAGTCTTTACGAAGTTCTGATAATTCCCAATCCCACATTTTGAATCGAGTATATACAAGCATGAGATCTAGTCCCTTATCATAGCTGAGTTTGATAGGCTCAGGCTTTGGTACTTCTGCTATAATAGGCTCAGCAATTTGTTTTTTATCAGTACAGCTCATTGTTAGTAAAAGTAGTATTAAATATTTCATAGGATAACCTTCTTAATTTATATCTTTAAAGTATAGAGAGAGATAAATTATTTGTCAACTAAAACCAAAACATGGTATTAAAGCTGGTCCGCCATACAGTACAGGAAATTTTCATGTGAAAAAATCTTAATTGAGCAAGTCACTATAATATAAAATAGGAAATTCATCGCTATTATAAGGAGGCATAGAAAAAATTTGATTATTAGTATTAGTAAAATAGGTGTTAAGTACCCTATTAGACCTTATAATTGGATATACAGGAGAAGAGTTGCTATTAGTTACTTCATTACTTTCTTTATCATAGCTTCTGTAAGTAGAAGTATCAAAGAAAGTAAGATATTTGATATAATATTGTTGATTAGTAGGATCTAAATAAACACGTTCTAAAGGTGAAACGCTACCTATATAGAGAAGAGGTGCTTTTGTATCAGGGAATATTTCGAGAAGAGAAGAGTCAAAAACAGGTTCGATCTGTTTACTTTCATCCACGGTGTACACAAAATTAGTATTAGTAACAGGAATAGGATATAGTAATACAATATCATTAGATACTATATAATAAGAGTCGTGATTTGTATCCCAGTATACAGCATAATATTCTAAACCTTCATCAGCATTTCTTAATATACAAGAGATAGTACTATTAAAAGAAGTATCAACAAGCATGAGATCTAGTCCTTTATCATAGCTAAGTTTGATAGGCTCAGGCTTTGGTACTTCTGCTATAATAGGTTCTACCACGATAGGGTCAGCAGTTATTTGCTTTTTATCAGTACAACTCATTGTTAGTAAAACTAGTATTATTAGATATTTCATAGGATAACCTTCTTAATTTATATCTTTAAAGTATAGAGAGAGATAAAATATTTGTCAACTAAAACCAAAGCTCAGATGAAACTAACTAACACCCTAGCGTAGCATGGGTGCGAGGGGTGACTGCCCATTAGTTTTAACTCCATAATGAAGTAATCCCACACCCATGCTACGCTAGGGTGCGAGGGGTGACTGCCCATTAATTTTGGGTGGGATTACTTTTTTTATTCATCAGGATACCATAGCTTACAAATATTTTCATAAAGAGGATGATCACTGGGAATAGAATTTCTTACCAATCGAGCAGCGGCATAAGCATATACTTTACAATCAAGAGGTTCGTTTCTTTTTATTTCTTGCTTATAAACAGGTCTATAGCCTTTTGTTCTTGTTAAACGAAACACTTTTGACTCAGATTTTAAGCCTTTGAAATATTTTTTATCATAGCCAGCACTTTTATGGTAGGAACATTCTCTAGTTTTTTGAGTAAGTGGATCAAACGGCACGTTTGTCCAATCGGCAAATCTACAATAGCCGTATACCCTAGACTTATCATCATTCCACCCAGTTTTATGAGACATCGCTGTGTAGAGAATATCTTTGAACAAAAAGGTATTCAAGTCATTCACTTTTTTGGACCAGGCTTCGTTTTGAAATTCATGGACCTTTCTCATCGTGTCTGTTAAGGTATAATATCTCATCAAATCTTTTTTTTCAGAGCCTACACCAGAATATCCTTTACAAGGATAAATAGCAGGAGACTCAATATATTCAATAAAGGGATTATTTTTGAGTTGATAAGAGCGATGGATGGCGTTCATAACCTCCTGATAATAGCCACCTTGTACGTCAATCAGTCCGATCTCACAACAAATAGGATCTGCCTGTATATTAATATCTTTATAGCGAGGCTTATAAAAGATCTCTATCAATTTATTCCAAATTTCAGGTTGATCAATAGCTCCGTGGATTTCTCCATATTCAATCCCAATACTATTATAAGCATCTAGCCAGCCAACCACCTCATAAGCAAGCCAGTTATTATTGCTTTCGCCCTGTTGTACATCGATCCCCATTGTGAGAAATACTACTTCTTTAGGAATTTCAAAAACAGTCTTAATAATATTCTTATCAACATGATCTATAGACAACTCTTCTAACTTCCAAGCTCTAGCTTCGTAATCCGTTGTAAAAGCTCTACGAACAGAAGGGGTGTTTGAACGTACAGCTTTTAGATGTTGCTCAGCAATTTTATCAAGAGTCTCCAAAGGAGAGATAAGAGCATTAATAAAATACCCTTTATGTCCTTGTTGAGCTCCTTGCTCTAATGTTTTAGCTTCGTGCCAATAGGAGTCTTTATGATTTATCATACGCCGTCTTATTTGTTCATCAAATCTACAGTCACAATCTTCATTTCTGCACTCAATATAAACAGAACCTTTAATATAATTATCATTACTATCCGTATCATAGCGAAAATATTTATAGATCTCACTATCAGGATCACGAAATAAAAAAGTTTGAAACATATTACACTTAGGGCAAGGCATATACCAATAACATTGATTGGAAAAACCAAACTCTCTCTCTAAAATACCACCCTCTAATAATAACACTCCACCATCAATAACAAGTCCTTTATCTCCAAAAGCTTTGGTCCTACCAACAGCTAATGCTATAGGATCTCCAGCTCCACTATCTGTAGAAATATTGGACATTTCGTCAAATACAACGACAGGATATGATATTTGGGTAAAGGCGTGAGAAGTCTGTATTCCTTTTATTTTGATAAAATTATTACCAAAGTTTTTAGTACTTACATTGGATCGTCTATTATAATTTTTACGAATAAGTGATTGAGAATTTATAAAAGGATTCCATTTTAGATTAGAAAAATCTCTAGCTAAATCAACAACAGGGTAGGCGATAAGTATATCCTTTTTTTCATGGTCACAAAGATAGCAAATACTTTGCATAACAAAAAATGTATAGCCCACTTGTGAAGATTTAATAAAAGTAATTCTTGTAACTTCAGGATTAATCAAATCATTTAAGGGTTGTTCAAAATATCTAATAGTATCCTTACTATAAAGATTATTCTCAAAAGAAGATCCTGGAGGAATCACCATTTTATTTTTTTCAGCCCAAGAAGCAGGATTGAGAGGGATAGGTTTTGTTAAGGCTCTATCTACTTGATTAAAGAGAAATCCAAAATCAGTCTCTATTTTCGTCAATTTTTTCTCCTATCAGTTGTTTGATTTCTTTTTGAGCGAATGCTATTAAATTTGAAAATTCATTTTCTAGTTTAGGAATGTGATCACTAGGGGCGTTATATTCTTTGAGTTGTTTTTTAATCAAACTATTACAGCTCATTAACATAAACTCACATATAGTACCCACCATAAAAACGACGATATCCTTATGAATTAATTCTTGTTTGTCTTTTTGGATACTTTGAAATTTTTGATAAGCCTCTGTTATATACTTTATATTCTGAGGATTAAGCTTTTCATCAAGATTATCTTTAAGAGCTTTAAGCATCTTAGTATTTACATTTTGATCTTGTTCAGAAAAATCTAAAATATTATTTAAGACACTTCTCCAATAAAAAGGAATAGAAAATTCAGAGGAATCTTCAGGAGTATCAACAGTAGGAGTTATCTCATTTTTAGATTTTTGAGCTTTCTTTTTAGTAGTAGTTTTTTCACTTTTTGTATTTTTAGATTCAAAATTAGATTTTATAGACTGCCAATCGATCTTTTTGAAAGCATTG
This sequence comes from uncultured Brevinema sp., assembly GCA_947040475.1. GTDB lineage: Bacteria > Spirochaetota > Brevinematia > Brevinematales > Brevinemataceae > Brevinema_A. The sequence continues at coordinate 494 of CAMRBT010000089.1, read as the reverse complement.
GATATTATTATATTATCAATAGTTAGTCTTACTTTAATTCTCTTATTATCACTAGAATAAACAGCATATTTTTTGAGATGTGTAGCATAATTTGGAGGAAGTCCTGTAAGTTCACAAAACTGTTTAGGGAGTAACAAATCCAGTTTCTTAGCTTCTGAGAAGTGAGGATTTTTCTTAATATTCAATATGTTCTATCTCCAAGATATCATTTCATTCTCTGTATGCTAATTTTAGATTAAAAATCTAAAATCTAAAAACTTTTGGAGAATCGGAATTTTTTTAGCTTTCGGCTCGCAAGCGACCCCTGACTGTTTTTAGTTTCAAAGTACCTTTTTTATTGTAGATAGCAAGCCCCTTGAATTAATTGTATTTATCTATCTAAAAAGAAAAGCTATCTTTTATATATAAATAATATCGTATATTTACTTGACAAAAACCAATATATATAGTATAATTAAGTATAGAAAGATAGCTAGTATTTATAAGCAATAGCT
>CAMRBT010000088.1 GCA_947040475.1 uncultured Brevinema sp. | reverse complement strand
ATATGGATACAGAGAATATTTTGGATAAAATTACTGATCAGTGTATGTGTAGAATATGTGAAGAAAAAGAATTACAAAAAGTTAATATTATTAAATATTTAGAAAAATACAAATTTATCATAGGTATATTAAGTGCTATGGTGATATCGATTATTGTAACAACTGTTATTGTAATCATTCAGATGATTCTTATGGAAATTCCTTTAGAAATGTTGTTATAAAAAAAAGATCCCCCGAAGGGGATCTTTTTAGTTAGGCCCAAAAGTACAGGCTCCTAAATTCATTTGTTCTTGGCGTGATGAAAAACGTTTGATCTGTTGTTCTGATAATGTGCCATGACAATGATGACAATGTAAACCGTAAGAATAAGAAGGCAGTTTACGCTCTTCATTAGTTAAGGGCATACGACAAGTATAACAAAGCTGATATTCACCAGGAACTAAATTGTATCCAACACTCACACGATAATCAAAAACAAAACATTCTCCATCCCATAAACCCTCTTCTTGAGGGATCTCTTCTAAATATTTTAGAATACCACCTTTGAGGTGATAAACTTCTTTTCCTAAGTTGGTAACAGTAGCAAAGGAAGTTGATTTTTCACAACGTATTCCTCCAGTACAAAACATAGCAATAATTTTGTCTTTCCATTCTTCTCTATGTTTCTCACAAAAATCAGGAAAATCTTTGAAAGCAATGAGCTGAGGATTGATAGCATTGCGGAAAGTACCTATATGAAATTCATAATCATTACGAGTATCCAAAATAATCACATCAGGATTTTTAATAAGTTCATGCCACTCTCTAGGAGATAAATAATTAGCTCTGTGTTCGTTTGGCTTCATATTATCGATACGCATGGTTACGATTTCTTTTTTAATTTTTACTTTCATTCTATAAAAAACAGCTTTATCTTTTGGGGAGGAGGATTCCTTATATTCTAGGTCGTTAAATCCCCAATTTTGTAAAAACGCTTTAATAGTATCTATACCCTTTCTGTCTCCAGCAATAGTACCATTAATCCCTTCTTCACCAATGATTAAAGTTCCGAGGATATTATTAGTTTTACAAAGATCCAAAAGCTCTTGTTTACGGTTTTCTAAATTATCTAAAGTTTTGAATTGATACAATGCTGCTATAATCCAGTGTTGATCAGTGTTACTCATAAATAGCTCCTTATGTTTATTAAACTATTGTATATTATACAATATACTTAAAATGAATACAATAGTTTATAGTACTAATATTGAAGAAAATTTATTTTAATAAAAAATACTAGCCTCAAAACCTATTCTTTCTTCAATGACACGATAAGATGTTACCTGTCTTGATCGCATTCTTATATATTTAAAACCAAGGATATAACGATCAATTTCTAATCCTACGCCAATAGAGATAGTTGGGTACCATTTTGTGAAAGAATGATCTAGTTGGTATCCTGAATCGGTTCTAGTAATAGTATTAATTTTATCATAATCAGCACTTACATAAAGGCCTGCAATAAAATTCATATCACCCCAAATAGGAACACGCATATCAGTCCCCCAAAAAGCAGAAAAAATACTAGCATAGTTAGTGGTTTTAAGATTGCTATACCCAAATCCTAGTCCTCCATAAAAAGTAAACCAAGACCAGTTATAATAGAGAGAAAAAGTCATTTCTTCATAACCAAGATCCACAAAAGCATTTTTTATAGGATCGTGGAGTGTTGGATCTCCAAGGATATCACCACTAGCATGAGAGCATTTATGGCGTATAGGAATCCAACGAAATTTCCAACTATCATCAATAATAAAATCAAGATATACTTCTACTTGTACATAATCAGTAAAGAGGAAAGTTTTTCCATATATAGGAAACTTCTTTCCTCCATAAAGACCAAGATTTAACTCTACTAAAACACCCACTCCTAATCGAAATTTGAGTTTTTCAGTATCAAAAGCCACGACAGAAAACTCAGTTGCAATAATAGGAGAAAAATAAAGAGTAATGTTTTCTGTATGAAGATTGGGATACATTTGATGGGCATTGAGTTGGCTACCTATCCAAAAACGAGTGATATTAGCATAAGGATCTTGCCAGCCTATTAAACGCTTTTCTATATCAGTCCTTCTAAAAGGATTATACTTCCATTTTGCCTTTGTCTTTTCTGCGTAGGTATCCATTTTTTCTTTTGTTGTTTCTATTTCGCTTGCAGTCTGAGCATACGATAAATTTGAAACGCCCCCCAATAATATAATTAATAATAATACCCCATTAATCACTAATTTACCCCTATAGTAAAATTGCAATTTTCATTCTTTGAATTATTTTAAATAATTTTATATTTTAATATCTTATTATAATACAAGCTCAATTTAAGCACAAGATTTATAATATGTATGATAAAAAATAAATTGCAAAAATATCGACAAAAATGTAATAGAAATATTTTTTATGAGTATCGTGTACTAAGCGTAATGTAATATCTAAAAAAGCCGATACAAAAAGCACGGTATTTTATTTTTTAGGAAAAATCTCTCCAGATGATTTTGAATAATTTGTCAAATAATTCATTAATTTCTAAAATGGTACGATGTATTCTGTTATATAATAACTAATTAAAAAAAAATATTTATAAAACAAAAAAGCGATTGCAAATTAATATATCAATGTTATAATATATAAAACTAGGAGTGTTTATATGAAAAATCTAAATAAATACAAAATTGTTATTCCAGCATTATATGCTTGTTATGATGATAGTGGAGATGTCTCTCCAGAAAGAATTCACCAATTGGTGAAATTTTATATCGATAAAGGTATAAAAGGTCTTTATGTTGGCGGAAGTTCAGGAGAATGTATCTACCAAACACTAGACGAAAGAAAATTAGTGCTTGAAGAAGTAATGAAAGTTGCTAAAGATAAACTTGTAATTATTGCTCATATCGGAGCTCCTAATACTAGAGATAGTGTTATGCTTGCAAAACATGCAAAAGCATGTGGAGCTACTGCTCTATCTTCTATCCCACCTATTTATTTCCCTCTTTCAGACCAATCAGTTCAAGAATATTGGACAGCAATGGCTACTGCTACGGATTTAGATTTCTTTATTTATAATATCCCACAATTGACAAATTATAGTCTTTCTATCCCAGTGTATCAAGAATTATTAAAATTACCACAAGTTGTTGGTGTAAAAAATTCTTCTATGCCTGTTCTTGATATTATGACTAAAAAAATGCATGCAACTAAAGAAGTTATCATCTTTAATGGTCCAGACGAACAATATATCGGTGGACGTATGATGGGTGCTGACGGTGGTATCGGTGGTACTTATGGAGTAATGCCAGAACTATACCTAAAATTAGAAGAATTATTTTCTAAAGGTGAAGTACAAAAAGCTCAAGAATTACAAATGGAATTGAATGTAATCATTACCAAATTATGTAGTTTCTCTGCTCATATGTATTCTGTTGTTAAAGCAATCCTAAAAATTAGAGGTATTAATATTGGAACAGGTCGTCCTCCATTAAGATCAGTAGAAGCTGGAGATATGGATAGACTAAAAGAAGTAGCTAAGTATATCGATGCTGCTATTGTTAAATATTGTTCATAATATTATACTAATTTTCTAAAATAGGGGAAATGCGATGGTTCAAACATACATTGATGTATTAAATGCCAAAGATTATACAGGCACACTTCAAAAAGCTGTAGAGTATTTACTAAAAAACAAAGAACAACTTAGAACTCAAACTGCTGGCAAACATGAAGTAGAAGCTTCTTTCTTTTATATAATACAAGAATATGATTCAAAAAATGACGCTGTTTGGGAATCTCATAAGAATTACATAGATATTCAATGGGTTCTTGAAGGCGAAGAAATAATGGAAGTGTCTGGTAAAAAACATATGAAACCATTAGGTGAATATGATGCATCAGCAGACTTCTATGGATCAGAAGGGGATGCTTTAGCTACCTTACTGATGAAAAAAGATGATTTAGCAATATTTTATCCCGCGGATATTCATAAACCGGGGTTAAAAACTTCTAAAGGCAATATGCCTATTAGAAAGTGTTTGTTTAAAGTTATGGTAGGAGAATAATATGGGTTGGACGTTATTAGATGGGGTAGTCCTTGTTGGCTATCTAGGATTTTTAGTTTGGTTAGGATATTTCTTTTCCACACGTAGAACAAATAGTGATGATTATTTTGTCGGAGGACAAAAAATACCTGCTTGGGTAGCTGCTTTTAGTTTATATGCTACAGCATTATCTTCTATTTCTTATGTAGCAACAACTTCTAATGTTTATCAAAGTGGTTGGATTTTTGCATTTGGAGTAATAGGTATAGCACCATTAATCCCATTAGTGGCAGAATATTTTGTTCCTTTTATACGAAGAACAAATAGTGTTACAGCTTATGAATATTTAGAAGCTCGCTTTGATAGACCTATGCGTCTCTTAGCAAGTGCTATTTTTATGATTTTTCATGTAATGAGAATAGCTGTTGTGATTTTTATTCCAACACTTGCATTTATGGAAGTTTGGCCTCAGATTGATCCTTTAATTCTTGTAGCTGTTATGGGATTTTTATGTGTTGTTTATACAACTGTTGGTGGTTTCGAAGCTGTCGTTTGGTCTGATACGATTCAAACAATAATCCTTATGGGAGCTGCCGTTTTAGTAATGGGCTTTGGATTTGCTGCTATTCCAGAAGGAGTTAATGGTTTTGATGTCCTTGTTGCTGACGGTAAAGTATTTCCAAAAGAGAATTTTTCTTTTGACCCTAAAATAACAACAGTATGGTGGTTATTTTTAGGTGGATTCTTTGGTTCTATTTATCAATATATTGGATCTCAAGATGTGGTACAAAGATATAGTTCTACCAAAAATCTACATGAAGCGAAAAAAACTCTTTATATACAATTTCCATTATTGATTGCTAGTGTAATTATGTTTGTAGGTATGGGTTCAGCTATTTATTTATTTTATAAATTTAGTGGAATTCCAGCTCCTGAATTAGCAAACAACAATGCATTACTTCCTTACTTTGTGATTCATCAATTACCAATGGGAATTTCAGGATTAGTTATTGCTGGTATTTTTGCAGCAGCTCAATCTACAGTATCATCAAGTTTAAATTCTACAGCTACTTGTGCTATTGTAGACTTTATTACTCCTGTTAGACCGAACATTACTGATAAACAAAAAATAACCTATGCTCAAATTGCTAGTTGGGGTGCTGGAATACTAGGTACACTCATGGCGATGGTCTTTATTACTCAAGGGCAAAGTGATATGTATGTACTCTTTAATAGTATTTTAGGACTTTTAGGTTCACCTATTGCAGGGATCTTTTTATTAGGTGTATTCTCTAATAAAGTTGATGCTAAAGCAGCTTGGATAGGATTTTATGTATCTTCTGCGGTAGCTTTATACTTAGGAAATCCAGGGGGTATGTTTAATATTATTCCTGGGTATGTTAAACCTGAAATTTTCGGATTCTTGTTTGCTCCTATTGTGATAGCTGCTTGTATGATCCCAGGATATATAGCTTCTATATTTACACCAAGCCCTGATGCTCAAAAAATTAAAGGTTTGACTTATACTTCTTTAAGTGATCAATCTGATATAAAATAGTTAAAAACAAAAAAATAAAAAGTCCCCTTTGGTGATAGAGGGGACTTTTTTGTAGGGAAAATAGAAATCGCTATATTATCAAAAATATCTTGATAATATTTTATGTCTATGTTATAATCCTTATATATACAAGATATAAAACTTTAGTTATTATGATTTTGAGGGAAATTTTATGAAAAAATTATTCAGTGTTTTTGTACTAGTGATAAGCACTTTTTCTTTAAGTGGATGTTTTATTTCATTTGAAGAAAGTTTTGATTGGCGAAACGTAGTATCAGGTCAAAATTTTTTTTATACGGATGGAAGATTAGAATATTATATAGATTTTTCCTACAGTGGAGAATCTTATGATACTGGTCGAGTGGGAGATTACGATTATGATTACTATTCTTTTAAAGCTGAAGAAGAGGATATAGACTCTTACCTAGTTAGGTTTAAATCCAGAGGAGTGTACGAAGAGGATATTTTTAGAATTTATGAAGATGGAAGAGTTTATTTTTCAAATCTTGATATTGTATGGGAACCTTGGAGTACTAAAGAACAAAGAGAATTATTGTCCACGGATAATATGATCCTTTTAAAAGCACAATAATTTAAAATAAAAAATAAAAAAGAATTTTCTATTAGTAAATAGAAGATACTTTTAATAGGAGAAATAAATGAAAGTTTATGAACATGTATTTAAAGCCCCAGAGGTATTT
>CAMRBT010000087.1 GCA_947040475.1 uncultured Brevinema sp. | reverse complement strand
TAATGTTTATAAGTATTTTTAGCTTGTGCTTCAGCTTGTTCAAAAAGCATTTTTGCACGTTCTGGGAATGATCTTCCTAGAGCGTTAAAACGTACTTCATGACCGATGAACTGTTGGAACAATTCAAAATTAGGAGCTTTAGAGTCTAAGATAAATGGATTTTTACCTTCAGCCTCAAGACTTGGGTTGTATCTCCATAAATGGTAATAGCCTGAATCCACTGCTAATTTTTCTTCTGCTTGAGCATTCACTAGTCCACCTTTTAATCCGTGAGCAATACATGGGGAATAAGCGATAATTAAAGATGGTCCTGGATAAGCTTCAGCTTCTTGCATTACTTTTAGTGCTTGAGCTTTATTAGAACCCATAGCAATTTGAGCAACATATACATGTCCATAAGTAGCCATCATTAAACCAAGATTCTTTTTACCTGTTGATTTGCCAGCATGAGCAAATTGAGCTTGAGCACCTAAAGGTGTTGATTTGGACGCTTGTCCACCAGTATTAGAATAAACTTCTGTATCAAGTACTAAAACATTGATATTTTCAAAGTTAGACAATACGTGATCTAAACCACCAAAACCGATATCATAAGCCCAACCATCACCACCAAATAACCATGTAGATGGTTTGATGAAGAAGTCTTGTAAATCTTGAATTTTTTTACCATGATCTGAAGTTTCAGATTTAGCTGCTACCATCGCATCATTAGCTAAGTCTCTAGCTTGATCATTGCTGTCTTTACCTTCTAACCAAGCTTTGAATGGTGCTGGATTAGATAAAGCCTTAGCTTCAAGAGCTTGTTCTACATGAGTAGCAAGTCTCTCTCTCAATTTTTTACGAGCAATATGCATTCCAAAACCAAATTCAGCATTATCTTCAAAGAGTGAGTTTGCCCAAGATGGACCAAAACCGTCATGATTAGGAGTATAAGGAGTAGAAGGTGAAGATGCACCATAAATAGAAGAACAACCAGTTGTATTAGCGATCATCATTCTATCACCAAATAATTGTGTTACCAATTTAATATAAGGTGTTTCTCCACATCCAGGACAAGCTGCATGGAATTCAAATAAAGGTTGTTCAAATTGAACAGCTTTTGCATTGTTTTTTCCAAATGGATTTTTAGGTTTACAATTTGTAAATAACCAATCAAAATTGACTTGTTCTTCTTTTTGTGTTGCAACATCTTTCATTTCAAGGGCTTTTTTACCACCTTTACCTGGGCAAATATCCACACAAGCGGAACAACCAGTACAATCGGCAACAGAAGTAGAAATTTTATATTGTAAGTCTGTAGCACCTGTTGCTGTTAAGGTTGCCATTTCTGGTTTTGTTTTCATTTCGTTTGCATCAATTAAGAAAGGACGAATAACAGCATGAGGACAAACAAAAGCACATTGATTACATTGAATACAGTTGTCTTCTAGCCATTCAGGCACAATATCAGAAATATAACGTTTTTCATATTGTGTTGTACCAGAAGTTAATGTTCCATCAACAAATTCTCCAGCAAAAGTACTTACAGGAAGTCCTTCACCTTCTAGTTGGTTAATAGGAATAGCAATAGCTGTTACGAATGCAGGAGCATTTTTAACAACATCAAGCTCGAAGTTACCTTCTACTGATTTCCATTCTGGTTTGATTGTAACTTTTTGTAAGTTTTCAGCACCACTATCGATCGCTTTGTAGTTCATTTCTACAATAGCATCGCCTTTACGTCCATAAGATTTTTTAGCACTTTCTTTCATGAAGCCAATAGCTTCCTCGTAAGGGATAATATCTGCAAGTTTAAAGAAAGCTGCTTGAAGAATAGTATTTGATTGACGCATACCAATTTCTCTAGCTAGATGGTTTGCATTGATGATATAAAAATTAATATCATTTTCTGCAAAATAACGTTTCATATAATTAGGTAATTTTTCTTGTGCTTCTTCTAAAGTCCAAGAAGTATTTAATAAGAAAGTTCCACCTTTACGTAGTCCTTTTATCATATTATATTTATAAATATAAGAAGGTAAAGAACAACTTACAAAAGTTGGATTTTCGATTAGGTAAGGAAGATCTACAGAAGCTTTTCCAAAACGAACGTTTGAAATGGTGAAACCACCACTTTTTTTAGAATCATAATCAAAGTATGCTTGCACATTAAGATCTGTGTTATCACCAATGATAGAAATAGAGTTTTTGTTAGCACCAACAGTACCATCAGCACCTAAACCATAAAATTTACATTCAATAGTTCCTGCAGGTACAGCATCTAACTGGTCTGTTACTGGTAAAGATTTGAATGTTACATCATCTGTAATACCAATAGTGAAATCATTTTTAGGTTCACTGATAGAGAGATTGTTAAACACTGATAAGATATGTGTAGGAGTAGTATTTTTGGAAGATAGCCCAAAACGTCCACCAACAATAGTTGGGGCATTTTTTATGTCTTTGTATGCTTCACAAACATCTAAATATAAAGGTTCTCCAGGAGCTCCTAATTCTTTACAACGATCTAAGATAGCGATAGATTTCACAGACTTAGGTATTGCTTTTAAGATATGAGCTGTAGGGAAAGGTCTGAATAAATGTACAGCTAAAACCCCTACTTTTTCACCTTTTTTCATAAGAGCGTCTACAGATGCTTGAGCAACTTTGATGATAGATCCCATAGCAATGATGACTCTATCTGCATCTGGTGCTCCATAATATTCTACTGTTGATAATTTTCTACCTGTAACTTTAGAAACTTCATTCATTGTTTCTTGTACGGTATCAGCTAAATTTTCATAAAAAGGATTTCTAGCTTCAAAAGCTTGGAAATATACGTCTGGAGTTTGAGCAGAACCACGAGTTACTGGTTTGTTACAACTTAGTCCTCTATCACGGAATTCTTGAATTTTTTTCATATCTACTAATTTTAGATAATCTTCATTTTCTAAAATTTCAACTTTTTGAATTTCATGAGATGTTCTAAATCCATCAAAGAAATGAAGGAAAGGAACACGTGATTTAATAGTAGTAAGATGAGCAACAATAGCATAGTCATGTGCTTCTTGAACACTGTTAGAAGCTAACATTGCCCAACCAGTTTGACGACAAGCCATAACATCACTATGATCTCCATAGATTGATAAAGCATGTGTTGCTATTGTTCTTGCTGATACGTGGAAAACAGTAGGAAGTAATTCTCCTGCAATTTTGTACATATTAGGAATCATTAATAATAATCCCTGAGAAGCTGTGAATGTTGTTGTAAGAGCTCCAGCTAGAAGAGAACCATGAACAGCTCCGGCAGCCCCACCCTCTGATTGTAATTCCGACACAATAAGTGTGTCACCGAAAATATTTTTTTTACCTTGAACAGCCCAAATATCACATTGTTCCGCCATACTTGTTGATGGGGTAATAGGGTAAATCGCAGCGACATCACTAAATGCGTATGCCACATAAGCTGTAGCTTTATTAGCATCTATAGTCATAATTTTAGCAGCCATTATAAGCCTCCTAATTAATTTTTGTATTTTTTTTATTTTTTGATTGATATCACTTGATTTTATATGCTAGAATGTATTATATAGTAAATCTAACTCTATTATTAAGTATAGCACAAGAATCATAAATAACAAAATGAAAAAATGTGTTTTTTTTAAAATCGTGATTTTATTATTATTTTTACTTTTATACCCTTGTATCACCAATGTTCTAATTTTAAAAATTTCTAAAAAAAATCTAAAAAATAATATTTTTTTTTAGATTTTTAATAAGTTTATATTTTATAGTTGTTTTTAAGATACACTATTCTTTAATTACAAGATCTTAAATATTATTGAGGGTCTAGTGTTTCTCTAATTCTAAAAGCTTCTACCAAACTTTTTTTACCAGCATAATGGATTTGTGTTCCCACAGCGATTCCTCGCCCTAAAACAGTAATCTTCACCGCTACCTCTTGTAAAAATTCTTTTAGATACATCGTTGTTACATCTGCTTCTGTGGTTGCCCCTAAAGCGATAATAATTTCTTTTATTTCTTTTGAGATAATTTTTTCTTTTAATTTTTCAAAAGGTAAATCTGAAATAGTAACCCCTTCTAAAGGAGAAATCACTCCACCCAATACAAAATATCGCCCTTTAAATGCCTTTGATTCTTCAATGTCAATAATATCCACATTTTGCTCTACTAAGCATAAAACAGATTTATCTCTTGTCGAATCCAAGCAATAAAGACAAGTTTTGTCTTGTCCATCAGAAAAATACCCACACTCTGGGCATATCCCAACTAGATTATGCAATTCTGTAAGCACCATTCCCAAGTCTTTGGCATAAGCCATACCATAACCAGAAAACCAAAGAGCGAGTTTTTCTGCACTCTTTGGTCCTATATTTGGTATTTTTGTTAAAATTCTAGAAAGTTTTGTTATTGATTCAGGTAACACTTAGTCCTCTACTTCAATTATTTTCCTTGAAACATTTGAGCCATTGGAGAATTTTTGAAATTCTTTTTTTGCCATGCATCTAGTTCTTTTGTTCCAGTTTTCATTGCTTCTTTAACATGTTTAGAGAGATCTTCTTTTGATAATTTCATTGCTTCATCAGAAAATTCAATATGCTTTAAAGTTTTTTCACCATCAAGAGTGATTTTTACATAGTCTCTTTTTGAAGCTGTTTTAATACGCACTTCTTCGAGTTGTTTTTTGTATGAGCTCATTTCTCCACGCATTTTCATCATTTCTTTAACATTGTCAAAAGGTCCCATATTTAACTCCTTATGGTATTTCAAATAAATTTTTAATTGTGTCTTCCATGTTCCCACCACTAGATGGTGTTTTTTGTTCAGATGGTGTTTCTATAGAAGGACTTTCTGCAGAAAGATTTTCTGTAGAAATGTTTTCTACTCGTTTTTCTATAGGAACTTCTACTGGACTTGGGGTAGTCTGTTGTATAGTTTGTTCTACACCTACAGGAATTTCTATATTATTAACTATAGGTACTTCTTTGGGTGTACTATTCTTGATTTCTGCTTCTCTTGGAGTTATTAACTCTTCAGGAAACATACTTTCAATTTTTGGCTCTTTTGGAGTTACTATTTTTTCAGGAAACATACTCTTAAACTTTGGTTCTATTGGTGGGCTTTGTTCTCGCTCACTAATATTTCTTGAAGCATCTAGTTGCGCACTGAAACTCCCAGTAGGAGCTTTAGTCTGAGTATTAGCATTTCTGGAAGCGTCCAATTGAGCACTAAAACTCCCCGTAGGTGCAGGGTTTGAAGGAGTACTTTGTTGTTGTGTGTGTGTTGTTTGTTGTGCAGGAGCTGTTGGTCTCTGAGCCCCCCCCCCTCTGCCTATTACCTTAAAAATTTCTTGGCGTAATTCGGATAAAGAAATACGATTTTTATAATCAAACATCTTGAAAAGAGTGCTTTCTATCCAAAAACGCTCTGATGTTTCTTTTTTTAGAGTATCGCATAAATCTAAGGATAAGTTTAATAAAGTAAGCACCTGTGATTCTTCTAATTCGCCCAATACCCCTACTAGGATATCGTATTTTTCTTGGCTAAGATCTAATAGTGCATGATTTGGAGGTAATTTTTTAACCAACAAAGCTTTTCTTAAGAATTTAGTAAAATTTTCGGCGAAAGACATTCCATCGCCAACTTCCATAAGATAAACATTAGCTTGTTCTAGGATAGTAACAATATCTTGAGTGATGAGTGCTTGAACAATCTTCTCGAAGTAAATAGTGTCTGGAACGCCCAGCACTTCACGTGTGGCAGTTAGGGTAAGATTGCCCTGAGAGTACAAAATCACTTGATCCAAAATCGTCTGAGCATCACGCATAGATCCATCACCAGCATTGGCGATTTCTTCTAAGGCTTCTCTTTCGTAGGTGTAGCCTTCATTATCTAAAATAAAAGCCAATCGTTCCATTAATATTTCTAGAGAAATTCGTTTTAATAAATAATGCTGACAGCGAGATCGTATCGTTGGTAAGACTTTGTTAGATTCTGTAGTAGCAAGCATAAAAATCACATGACTCGGTGGCTCTTCCAAGATTTTGAGCAAGGCATTAGACGCCTCTTTGGTAAGCATATGCACTTCATCGATGATAAATATTTTATATTTTAAGGACAAAGGCGTGTAGATAGCGTTATCACGAATTTCACGAATTTGCTCAATACCTCTATTAGAAGCACCGTCAATTTCTCGCACATCCAGAGATTGCCCAAGAGTGATTTCTTTACAGGCGGCACATTCTCCGCAAATATTAGGACTATGAATACAATTTAGTAATTTTGATAAGATACGAGCTGTACTGGTTTTACCCACCCCTCTCGGCCCTGAGAATAAATAAGCATGAGGAACTTTGCCACTGTTAATGGCATTAGTGAGTGCTGTCGTAACATGTTCCTGTCCAACAACTTGTGAAAAATCCTGTGGTCTCCACTTACGTGCAGTCACTTGATAATTTGTCAT
>CAMRBT010000086.1 GCA_947040475.1 uncultured Brevinema sp. | reverse complement strand
AACCTAACCTAACCTAACCTAACCTAACCTAACCTAACCTAACCTAACCTAACCTGCAGACAATCTAAACAACAAATCTTTTATAACATCAACTTTAATTTGTACTACAAATTTGTCTTTATTAAAACAAAATGCCAAAGAGCGAAAGAATTTTATCTTCCTTCGCTCTTTGGCTTGATTATTTTAAATTTATCAACAGTTTTCACACAGATATCTGTTTTTCTGTGTCCTTATTCGATAGTAGAGTTTAGCTAAATAAAGAACTAAATAAAGTTATATTAATAAAATTGGATTCTCATATAGAGAACCCATAAATTATAGGAGGCTTATTATGAAAGCTATACAAGGAATTATGCTATTAGCAGTTATGTTATAAAAACAAATAGGGATTGACCCATATTATAATTAGGAGGAATTATAGTGAAAAAATTGATTTTACTCGGTATTAGTTGTGTACTGTTACAAACTATATCATATGCACAGGAAAATACGGAGGACACATTATTCCGTCAAGTCGTTATTTTTACAGAATTGGATTCAGGATCAATAGTCAGCGATACTGATCAGGTTGTAAAAAAAGCTAATTCTTTAGAATTGGGGCTAGAATATAAACATAATTTTGCTAAGGTCCCTTGGTTATCTTGGTTTATGAAAGGAACTATTATTGGTAAAATAACCACAGCTTTTGTAAACACTTCAGAAGGCGAAAGAGATGACCATATAGTATATCCTAATTGGGAATATAATGGAATTACTGGTGCAGGTCTTAGTCTTGGATATTTTGAATCAGGTATAAAATTTGATAAATATGGTTATATTTCCTTGAGAGGCACTACTACTGAGTTTCTTATAAAAGCCTATGCTTATGCACCTATTGAATTTGGAGTAGGAGGAACATTATCATTTTTAGGTGGTATAGAGGCTAATCCATATCAAGTAGGAGCTCTTACAGTAGGTGGTGGAGAATTACCTGCTAAAGATGCTTCTATTAAAGTGCTTGCTATAGGAATGAATTATAATATTATGTTCCATGAGAACTGGGGATTTAATACAGAACTCCAATATCGTACTGATGGAGCAAGTACAGCCAATAGAACAGACAGTAATTTTTGGGAATTTGATTCTTTAGATGCCTTAAAAAATAATAGCTCTTTTAGATTTGATAATACTTTAAAATTTAAAAGTGATAAATTAGATGTTTGGTTTCAAGTAAGATACCACCCTAAATATTTTGTGCGTGTTCCTGTACCTGCACAGTTAAGAAGAGCTCGTACTCAACATGATGTGCATATCAGAGCAGGAGTTTCTTATGCCTTTGATATTGCAACATTACTATAAAATTAATTAAATAACAATAACTAGCTTAAACAATAAAAAATATAAGGAGAGATATTATGAAAAAATATCTTGCAATATTACTAACAATAGCAGTAATAGCTTGTACTAAAGAACCCACGAATGAAGGTGGAAGTGGTGGTACTGGCGGTACTGGTGGTGTTCCAGATAATGGACTAGGATACTACGCAGATGCAAAAATATTACTAAGTGCTGCTGCACCAATTACTAATAGTGGTCAATATAAATATCCTATTGCTGGTTGGGCAAGTGATCAGTTAGCAAATGCAGGAAATAGTATTAAAAACAATCACTCTTCTCGTATTCCTACTGCTGTTACTTTATCAGATGGTACAGTTGTATTGACAGGAGATCTTCGTTGGTCAAATGATGCTGATGCTCCTCATAAAACTTCGTCTTTTGTAAGAATTAGTAAAGACGCAACAGCTACATCATGGAACGATGTTAAAATATTAAATACTTTCGAAGATTTTGATACTGATAGCTTTAGTGGCAGTGCAGTAAATAAGCGTGCTGCGATAGGACAAATAACAATAGGTGTGGGCTTGGTAGATAATTCTATAGGAGTTGGTCAAAATGATACTTTAATTGCTCTATCTATGTTAAATCCTCCAACAGTAGGACTTCATGGTGGTAGTTCAGCATCACAAACTGACGTACTTCCCTTTACTAATTTTGGAGGTAAAGATTACCTACTTCTTAGAGAATCAGGACAAACAGAAGCTGATTTAGCTAACTATAGAACTGGTGGTCATAAAGATAAAGTGAATGGACCTAATAATAGTACTAGACCTGATGACAAATCTGTATTCAAATATGGGGTAGATGTTAAAGGCGGACCTATTGTTGAGTTTACTACTTCTGGACCTAAACCAGTATCTCCAGCTTTATATGCTGATGAGTACTGGGAGTTATACACAGATGCAAAATTTACTCAAAAATATATGACCAATCAAATAGCTGTCACAGATACATTCACATATAAGTGGTCAGACAAAAAAGCTCATGCACATTTGTTCTTTTATGCATCTCCTTATGCTCCTTCTTATGTACATTCTTTTATTGCTTATTCTAAAAGTACAGATAAAGGAAGAACATGGTCAAAACCAAAAGAAATAAGCCACCAATTTAAAACAGATCCTCGTAAATATGGTATCTTAATCAACTCCCCAGCTAAAGGTTACCTAAAACGTTTTGGTGCTAATAAAGGTAGATTGTTATTCTCAGCTTATAAATATCATGGTGGAGTTTCAACTGAGAGACCTTTGGTATTTTGGACAGATGATAAGGGAGAAAATTGGGATTCATCTGACAGTTTCATAGATCAGTCTTCTAATGAGACAGGATCAGAAAGTGTAATCGTTGAAACTCCTAATGGAGATCTTATGATTATATCTAGAGCTGAAGGGAAGCCTGCCTATGCAGTGAGTTTAGATTCAGGAAAAACATGGTCAAAACTCAAAACAATTCCTGAACCAGCTACAAAACCTGAATACTTTGATGGAAGAGCTTACAATCAGTTAAGTGCTATTAATATCAGCCATTATAAAGCTGTAAACGGTAGAGCTTTGATCGCAATTTCTCACGCAAAAGGTCAAGCTGGAAAAAGAAGATTTGGGCATGTTACCTTTGCTGCACTCAATATCGTTGGTAAAAAAGACTCTCCAACTCGAACTTGGGAACTCGATTTTCTATTCGTTGATGGAGAGGGAGTACAAAGAAAATATACTGAATCAGATGAACAACATGACTATTCTGGTATCACAGAACTTCAAAATGGTAATGTATCTATTTTCTTTGAAGGTTCTACATGGTGGGGTGGATATCCACAAAATGCAATGGATTATGTAACGATTCCTCTTACTGGACAATAAAAAATAAAAAACTAGAAGAATAAAAAAAAATATTCTCCTATAATTAAAAACCCTTGTTATTTGAAATATCGAATAACAAGGGTTTTTTATTTTTTATTACTATTTAACATATAAAAATTAATATGTTAATATGTTAATAATGCAATATCTAATTGTATTTAAGATAAATAATAGAAAGAAATATGTGTTCAAATAAAATTACTATTGCGAAAGAATTAAATACATATTATAATATAATTAATAAAAGAATTTGTAAAAATTTATATAAGTTTTTAGGAGGCTTACTATGAAAGCTATACAAGGAATTATGCTACTAACAATAATGTTAGCAGTATCCTGTACAAAAGAACCGGGCGAAGGTGTTCCAGTTCCACCAACCGCAGAGGAGAATTTTGTTAATGCTATTAACGAAATTCTCGTTTGGGATAGTGATGGAACAGAACTTACTGCTGGTATTGATGAGAATAAAGTAGGAACTTTAAGTTTTAATGACTATGTTTCCTATAGCTTTTCTTCTTTAAAAGAAGGTAGTACCACACAAGCTATTTATGAAGCACCATATGGTGGCGGATTTATAGGTGTAGAACTTTTTAATGATAACAAACAAGCTGTTATGTACAAAAACGGCACTGTTGAAGCTTGGGCTAGTGCAGATGGAGTTCGCTTCGATCTAGAACACAAAATGGAAAGTTCTGCTAAAGGCGAATGGATCGCTACAGCACAATTTAAAACTGTTCGTATCGATAAAATTGGATATGCTATGATGTCTGATGGTAATATTTACCTCATAGACGAGGCTAATCCTTTAGGTTTCCTTACTTTCAAACATGTTTCTCACCCATCAGTTGGAGCACGTGGAACTGACGATGGAAAACATAGAGATAGAGCTATTTATAAAAAAGCAGATGCTGAAGAATACTTAGGTTTGTTAGCAGATGATACAGAACATTTATCTGTCTATAAAGATGCTATGATTAGTTATTGGATTACTGAAGATGCAGTTAGCTTTGATGGTGCTCATAAATTTTTTAGTTTTGCAGATGATATCTCTGGACAAAAAGTTTGGAATAGTACTGGTGATGAATTAACTGCTGGATATGATAAAAAAGGCGATGGTGCTATTGGACATACTGTAGATACCGTATTCACTCCATTATACTTCTATGAATCCCTAGTTACAGATAGTAGAACACGAGCTTATTACACTGACGCTAGTGGTAAATTTATAGGTGTAGAATATGATCCTGCATTTGTTCCTTCTACCGAAGGTGTTGCAAAGGATCACCGTGCACTTGTAATGTATAAAAACTTTACTACAGTTGCTTGGGATACTAAAGATGCTGTGGTATTTGACGCTACTAGTATAGTTCGTAGCTCATCTAAAGGTGAGTGGGTTATAAATACTAAAAATTTGATTGTCAAAATAAACGATGTTATTTATACCATGAAAGACGATGGTAATCTCTATACTGGAGATACCCTTGCGTTTACTTATATGCATAATTATACTCCTACTCCAGTAACACGTACTCCTAATGATGGAATGGATGCCTATAAAGCTATCTATAAAAGAGAAGGTGCTGAAGAATACTTAGGTTTATCATCATGGGATACTAAAGTATTTACTGTTAATTATCAAAAAGATCATGATAGAACTCTATTCTGGCCTACACCTGGAGAAGTAGTATTTACAGATCCAAATGCTGAGGACGATACAGTTCCTTACTCAAAAGTTCCTAGAACAGAGGAAGAAAATTTTATCAACAATACTTATGACAAAATTGTTTTAGATGTTAAAGATAAAGAATTAACGATGGCTGTTAACTTTACTACAGCAAAAAGTACCATTACTGATGATACTAGTACTGAGTTGTATACTTATGATTCTTATAAAGGTACTATTGACGGTGTTTCTGTTAAATATCAAGCTATTTATAAAAGTACAACTGATAGATATATAGGTGTAGAATTTGTAAGTCCAAATGTATCTATGTATAGAGCTAATGGTACTACTGCTACAGAGGGAACCGATTGGACTTCTGCAGGTGCTGTTGAATTTAAGAATGAAACTACCACTGTAGCAGGTTGGGAATTAGTCGGTGATATCCTTACTGCTAATAGTGGTAGTGGTTTCCAATCTTGTTTCCCATCTATTACCATGGATAAAGATGGTAATCTCTATGCTGCTTTTAGAAATCATAGTGCTTCTACTGCAAAAACTGTTGGTATTTTAAAATATACTAAAGGTGGTGATGCTTGGGCTCCTATAGTAGCCGCAGGCGGTAGCCTAACAACTACTATAGGTTCAGCTATCACAGATATGACTGATATTGTCGTATCTGCTGGTGGATCTGTCTTTACCGCCTATATCGTAGGTAACAATCAAAACAACGAAGGGAAAACAGGTGTTTTTAAATATGATCCTAATAATGGTGCTGATTGGGTAGCTTTCGGTGATAAAGTTGACGATGCAGATGCAGAGTTTATGGACACAGGTGGTATAACAGGTGGTCAAAATTTAAGAAAACCAGACCCTAGTATGCTCATCAATGTGGAAGATGGTACAGAATATATCTATATTGTAACAGCTTTAGATAAAAATATTATCATTAAAAAGCGTAAAACTGATGGTAGCGATACTTGGGTACAGGTAGGACTAGCTCCCTTTAATGAAAATACTATCCTTTGGGCAAGTACTTCTCTCGTCTTAAATCCTAAGACAAAACAACCTGTAGTAGGTATATCTGGACATTTTCAGCCACAATCTAAAACAACTCCAGCTAGCCAAAATCAAACTACTCGTGTAGCAGAATTTAATGGTACAGATTGGATAGAGCTAGGAGATAGTACAGAAGGTGCTAGCGGAGCAAACAAAGGAGCTTCAGGGCATAGTGTAGCTGTTAATAGTCAAGGTGTTATCTATGTTGGCTATACAGATGGTGCAGTCCCTTATAGCAGTAAATACGCTCATTCCGTCAAAAAATGGACTGGCACAGCTTGGGAACTTGTAGGAAAAGCTGGATTTACCCAAAATAAAGGTGACTTTGTAAAAATCGCATTCTATAGCGATGATACTCCTGTAGTTACTATTGGTGGATCAGGTGCTGTTCAAACAGTGGTAAAAGCTTTTTATTTTGATGATACTTCATGGAAAAGTCTAGGTGCTAACCAAGTTTCTGATAATGACAAAGATTATTATTCAGATAGTGTTATCGGTCCAGATGATATGTTTTATACTATCTACTCTGATTCTAAGACTGGCACTCCATTAACAGTAAAATCACGACCTAGAGTAGGTAAATAAAAAACTAAAATAGTTTATATTTAATGTTTTATTATACTTAAATACAGAAAAAACCCTTGTTATTTGAAATATCGAATAACAAGGGTTTTTTCTGTAATTGCA
>CAMRBT010000085.1 GCA_947040475.1 uncultured Brevinema sp. | reverse complement strand
GGTATCACATCCGTATTTAATGCATCCGAGTATTTTTTTAGTACAAATAGTTTAGCTCCTATTAATTATATGCAAAATTTAGCTAACAACAATCAATCTACTTTTAGATTTTTCACAAGCTATAGCTATAATAGTCATGATAGTGAGCAAGACCCTGTTGAAATTTTAAATAAATTAAATCAAGAATACACATCAGATTATGTTAGAATGGATACACTAAAGATATGGCTCGATGGTACTGTAGAAGTACGCAATGCTGCCCTCAGTGAACCTTACCTAGATACTGGTGAGTTAGGCAAGGTGTTTTATAACACAGAAGAATTACAAGAGGCTATAGATAAGGCTAAAAGCTATGGATTAAGTATACATCTTCATGCTATTGGTGATAAAACCATTGATACTGCTTTAGATGTGTGTAAAAATGCAATGAAAAAATTCCCAAATGCAAAAGGAACTCAAACAATCGCCCATAATGAAGTCTTTAATAAAAATACTGTAGCTAATTTTACTGGAAGTAATATTATTGCTAATACAACTCCTATATGGCATGGTGCCTACGATGGGTTACTAGAAGCATTAGGAGAAGAGCGTTATAACAACTTATACCAATTCAACTCCCTAATCGATAATGATGTCCTTGTTACCTTTGGTAGTGACTATCCAACAGGCTTGGGTGAAATAGCAATGAATGTTTTTCATAATATGCAAGTTGGACACACAAGAGCATATGTAGGCGAGACAGAAACTTTGCCTAGCAAACAAGAAGAACTATCTATTGAAAATCTAATCAAGGGATACACTATTAATGCAGCCACACAATTGTCAATGCAAGATAAAATAGGCTCTATTGAAGAAGGTAAATATGCAGATTTTATTGTTCTAAAAGAAAATCTATTTGAACAAGCTGCAACTGACATCCATAAAAACAGTGTCATCAAAACAGTGTTTGATGGAAAAATTATATACGAAAGATAATACTTAAACTAGTATTAAAAATACTACTCACTAAGAGGTAATATTCGTGAAAAATTTATCCTTAATAATCTTACTATCATTTGTAGTTTCTTGTGGGAAAACCCAAGACAGCTTGAGGCTATAATATAAAAAACACTTGAAATATCTTTTTTTATCGAGTATACTGTTGTAATAACTGGTATCTTACAGTGATTCAATAAAAATGGGGTGGTATGATATGGTAGAAAAAGAAGAGTTGTTATATGTCTTTATATCCATTGATTTAGTAAATTCAACAGCATTTAAATACGAAAATCCAAAGGGATGGCCTAAAGTATTTCATGACTTCTATGTAATATCAACTGAATATCTTTCTAGCTGTTTTGTACATTCAGAACTAAAAGTATGGAAGCGTTTAGGTGATGAGATTTTATTTTATGTAGCAATAAAAAACAGAACAGAGATGTATAGACTGCTGGAATACGTGGATAACACTCTAACGATTATACAAGAATCTTTATCTGAAGATCACTGTATTTGTGCAAAATCTTCTATATGGGCTGCAGATATTACTGAATATAACGAAGATATAAAAAGTTACAATAATGTGGCTTTGTCTACAGGATGCTCTAAAGAGACTTTGGACTTTATAGGAAGTGATATTGATACTGGTTTTAGAATTTCTAAATATGTAACGAAAGGTAGAATAATTGTATGTGCTAAACTAGCCTATACTCTATACAGAATGCAACGTCCTGATGATTGTGAAAATAATATATCCACCTATTTAAGAATAGTTAGCTATGAAAGACTTAAAGGAGTCTGGAATAATAGAGCATATCCAATTATATGGTATTGTAAAGATTGGGAAAATATTGTATTTGATTATGATGAACATATGGATTCTTCAATAATAGATAATATTAAATATAAAAAAATAGATGCTATAAATGAATTAGACAAAATGTTAGCAGACCTTGGTGAAAAAAAAGAATACGATGAGTTAAGCAATCTTTTTACTGCTACTTTGGATAAAATAGAAAAAGTGATTTAAATAAATTAGATTAATATAAAAGTCCTGTCCTAGTGATAGGACTTTTTCTTGTGATTAAATATTATATATTATCTATTATCTATGCCTAAAATAAAAGCCACCTCTAAATAGAAGTGGCTTTTTTAAGAAAATATTATAAATTTTTAAGATCTTCTTTGGTACGAACAACCTTTTTAGGAGCATAAGAAGTATGTAACAAGTGATGAGCTTTACCTTCTAATGGTTTTCCTAGATATTCAGTATACATTTTTTGTATCATAGGATTTTGATGAGAACGACGCTTGGTGCTCTTTTTATCATCTGCATAAAGTCCCTGACGACGAAGTTCTCTAGTAAGGTCTGGAGTTTTAGAATATGGTTGACCACCTCCTCCGAGACAGCCTCCATAACATGCCATAATTTCGATGAAATCATAAGGTGATTTTTCACCTTTATCTTTGGCAGCTTTAACTTCATCAAGAAGTTTTTTGACATTAATCATTCCATGAGCAACAGCAATACGAACTTCAGCCCCTTTAATATCAATACTAGCTGTTTTAATTTTATCCAAACCTCGAGCTACAGGGAACTCAATAGCATCATCTGGTAAATCTTCTCCAGTAATATTATAATAAGCTGTTCTAAGTCCAGCTTCCATGACGCCACCAGTAGCACCAAAGATAGCACCAGCTCCAGAGTATTCACCCATGAGTTGATCAACTTCTGTTTCTTCTAAAGCATTGAAATCAATACCTGCTTGACGAATCATATGTCCCAATTCTCTAGTAGTTATTACGAGATCTACATCTGGAACTCCAGCAACATCCATATCAGGATGTCTTTTGATCTCATATTTTTTAGAAGTACAAGGCATAATAGAAACTACTTTTATTTTTTTTGGGTCTATTTTTGCTACTTCAGCATAATAGGTCTTAACCATTACCCCTAACATCTGATGAGGAGATTTTGCTGAAGAAAGATGAGGAATAAAATCAGGGTAGAATTTTTCACACCAATTAACCCATGATGGGCAACAACTGGTAATAATAGGTAAAGATTCTGGCTCATTGATAAAACGCTTAGAAAATTCACTAGCTTCTTCCATAATAGTAATATCAGCCCCAAAGTTTGTATCAAAAATTTTGTCAAAACCGAGAAGACGTAAAGCTGTATACATTTTTCCTGTAACCAACACTCCAGGTTTTAAACCAAATTCTTCTCCTAATGCTACACGAACAGCAGGAGCCATTTGTACCACTAGATGATATTCTGGATTGTTGAGCCATTCTATTAATTCTTCAGAGTCTTGTTTTTCGTAAATACCTGCTACAGGACAATGAGCTGTACATTGACCACATCCTATACAAGGAGTTTCACTCATTGCTAGACCATCTAAAGGACGAAGATAAACATCATGTCCCTCTCCGTGTATTTCTAAGGCTTCTACTTGTTGGAGTACTCTACAAGTAATCACACAACGACCACATTTAATACATTTGTTAGGATCTATTTTAATGGACAAACTACCATTTTCATGGGGAAAAGTCGTGGGAGTTAAGGCATAAGGAATTTCTCTAATCCCCATGTCTGCTGCTGTTGACTGAAGTTCGCAGTTATTATTTCTAAGACAAGACAAACATTCTAAAGGATGATTTGCCAAAATTAATTGCATAGCTGTTTTACGAGCACTTTCGCAATCAGGACTATTAGTAGTAATATCCATACCTTCATTTGTTTTCATCAAACAAGATCTAAATATTTTTCCTGTTATATTATTTTTAACGACACATAATCCACAAGATCCAGCACCGTTAGTCCCGTTTTTATAAAAGTCAGGATGATAACACAATCTTGGTATACGAGTTCCTTGTTGTTCTACAGCTTCGATCAGAGGAATCCCTTTAGGCACGGAACATTTTTTTCCGTTTATAGTCATTGTTACTGTTTCTACTTCTACTTTTGTTTGAATAGTTGTACTCATCATAACCCCTTTTATTTTTTCTAAATTTTAAAGAAAAGCAATAGCCTGTTTTGGACAAACAGGAACGCAAGCATCACAACGGTAACACTTTACTTGATTAATAACATGTTCAGCTCCAGCTTCTCCAGTAATGGCATTCACCGTACAAACTTGTTGGCACTTTGCTTTTTCTTCAGAAGGACAACCATCACATAAGGAATTATCAATCGTAAATTCAGGCAATGATGTATAGGTGTTTGGAAGAGGAGTTTTATTGGTAATATATTTTTCTATTTCTTCTTGATGGTATTTGAGAACACTTTCTATTACAAAAGGAGATACCAAACCCAAACGACAAAAACTAGCCGTTTTCATAGAATGATTAATATCTTTTAATTTTTGAAGATCACCCATAGTCCCAAGCCCTTCTGTGATTTTTTGCAAAGTCAATTTCCACTCTTGTGTACCATAACGACAAGGCATACATTTTCCACAGAATTCGTCAGCACATATTTCTGCATATTTATGTAAAATATCTAATATTGTTCCTGTACTTTGTTGTACATCATAAGGAACAGCAGTTCTTCTTGTTGCAATTGCCATATTTATACCTTCCCTTTAATTCATCTTATGTCTTAAAATTATAACACACAAATATAATAAAGCAAATTCAATATGATTGTAACTCTAATTCCGTATAATTATTATATATCTTCATAAGATAGGAGTTATTTATAATATTGAGAACCATTATTAAGGGCTTATTGTCATTATATTAATATCATTTTTTTTAAAATAATAGTCCGTATTTAAAAAACTCTCATTTTACACAATATAAAATGAGAGTTTTTATTATATCTTATAAGATATGAATAGCTTGTTTTAGGTCTATTTTATTTTCTATTAATCCTTGCTCAAATAAAAAATCTTGTGTTTTATTGAGATTGTCAATATCTGTTTGGGTGATCATTGGAGAAAAATCATAATTAGGAAGCATTTTTTGTATTTGAGGAATACTCAAAGATGTCTCTTCTGAAACTAATTGTAACGTCTCTTCAGGGTTAGAGGTAATAAAATCTACACTTTGCTGATGAGCTTTTATAAAATCTTTTACAACATTGGGATATTTAGAAAGAAAGTCAGTACGAGCAACCATTACTGTCTTCCCATCTACAAATCCTTCTCCTGTTGTAATGACTTGAGCTCCTTGTTTTTGAGCAGCCATTGTTGCTGGACCTACAAGTAATGCAGCGTCTAAATCACCACTAAGTACTCCTGTTAACCCCTCTTGTACGCCTAAAGAAATAAAATCAACATCATCTATTTTAAGATTTTGGGATTGAAGAGCAGCAAGTAATAATTGATGAAGGACAGAGCCTTTCGGTCCTCCAATTTTTTTACCCTTAAGATCTGCTATTGTTTTAATAGTAGGATCTTTAGAAACAATCATAAACGCCTTTGGAGAACGTCCAAAGATTCCTATGATCTTGATATCAGCTTTATTAGCCAATCCTACAATAGCCGAAGTATCACCCATAGTAGGGACAATGTCTACTTCTCCAGATGCTAGAGCAGCAATTTGTTGAGAGCCATTAAAGGCAGTTAGGTACTTCACAGCGATCTTTTGATCTGCAAAAGCTCGTGTAGTAAAACCTCTTTTAACATTAACCATAGCTGGGACATTAAGAGGGGTCTTGACATAAGTAAGATTGATCTCTTTTAACACATTTTTTTGGGCACAAGATGTTAGCAATAATAATAGTAGTAATTTTTTCATACATACTCCTTAGATTTTTTATTCGTTATTTTATTCATTAATTATAGAAATAATTTCATTTTTAAATTCGTTACTAGCAACACTATTGACTCTCTCTGTTAGGGGGAGTTTATTAACAAGAATTGTTTTTATAGCCCCTTTTTCTAAAATAATAATCGTATCTCCTAACAAGACAGCTTTGTCTACATTATGAGTAATAAAAATCATTCCTAATTTTTGTTTTGAGGTGAGATCTATGAGCTTTTTTTGCATATAAAGTCTTGTAAAATAATCAAGTGAAGCAAAAGGCTCATCTAATAATAAAAAATCAGCTTCATAAAGTAAAGCTCTTATGAGAGCAGTTTTTTGAGCCATTCCTCCAGAAATCTCATGAGGGTATAATTTTTTAAAATCAAAAAGTTCTAATTCTTTTAGAAGAGAAGTTGGATCAGTATGAGGAGCCCAAAATGTGGCATTTTGTTCTATGGTGAGCCAAGGTAATAAACGAGACTCTTGAAAAACGGTAGCAGTTTTGAAGTTTTTAGGAAATAAAATCTCTCCCTCACTAATAGAAGTTAATCCATTGATCATATTGAGTAGGGTACTTTTACCACAACCACTTTTTCCTATAATGATAGTATTTTGAGTAGTATTAATTTGAAGAGAAATATTATTGACCGCATAAAAATCTTGATTGTTAATAGAATATATTTTGGATATATTGCTTAATTTAATATGGTTCATTAAATTGTCTCTCTTTGATATAAGGAAATTTTGATAATAAAAAATCAAAACATTTATCTATAAAAATACCCATGAATCCAAAACACAAAATACCGACAAAAACAATGTCAGATCGTGATAATTCACGAGCGTCTAAAATCATATACCCCAAGCCACTACTAGTAGCGATAAGTTCTGCTCCCATTAAAGCACGCCAAGCATAAGTCAATCCTAGTTTCATTCCTATGAAAATATAAGGAATGGAGGCAGGCAATAAGATAGAAAAAAAGATATCTTTTTTTGGCATTCCTA